>NZ_JYDF01000023.1:0-112995 GCF_003263525.1 Rahnella sp. NRRL B-41462
CCCCCTCCCATCCTTCCCCTTCGCAGGGGAAGGCTTTTTATCAAGCCACCTGAACCGGCACGGCTTTGGCGGTGCGTTTCAGTTGGTTTTCACCTTCGAAATAGGCCACTTTCGGTTTGTGCTGGCGGGCTTGTTCATCTGACATCTGCACGTAAGAACAGATGATCAGCAGATCGCCGACACAGGCACAACGCGCTGCCGCGCCGTTGACTGAAATAATACGCGAACCGCGTTCTGCCGCGATGGCGTATGTCGAGAAACGCTGACCGTTATCAACGTTATAAATATCAATTGCTTCGTATTCCAGAATGCCTGAGGCATCGAGAAAGTCCTGATCGATGGCGCAGGAGCCTTCGTAATGCAAATCTGCCTGAGTTACGTGAACCCGGTGCAGTTTGCCTTGCAGCATTGTACGTACCATTGCGTGTGACCCTTCGTGCGTAAATAGTCTGGGAACCCGCCGGGCTGACATAGCCAAATACTGATGTTTTCCGGCGGCCAACATAGTTGCCGATTTGACCTGCGCTGTCTACTGCGTCAGATCAACCTCCTGATTATCAATCAGTCTGGCTTTGCCCAGCCAGGCCGCCATCAGGATCACCGCAGATGTGCTGTCGACGGACAACTCCTGCAAGGTTTTCGCATCACGGATAAACAGTTCGTCCGGCGTGAAACCCGCTTCGCGAAGCTGCTGCGCGGTTTCCTGCAACATTTCATCGACATGGCGCTCGCCCTGGCTCAGCCGTTCAGCCAGCGCATTCATGATTTTGTTAAGCTGGGGCGCGAGTTTACGTTCCTCGGCAGTCAGATAGCCGTTGCGTGAACTCAGTGCCAGACCGTCTTTAGCGCGCACAATTGGCACGCCCACTATCTCAATATCGTAGCCCATGTCTTCCACCATGGTGCGCAGCAGCGCCAGTTGCTGGAAGTCTTTTTGCCCGAAACAGGCCACCTGCGGCTGCACCAGATTGAACAGTTTGCTGACGATGGTGGAGACGCCACGGAAATGTCCCGGACGGCTCGCACCTTCCAGAATGGTGGAAATCACCGGCACATCAACCTGTGTTTGGGTTGCCAGACCTTTCGGATAGACTTCTGCCGGTGACGGTGCAAATACCAGATCCACGCCGCGTTTGTTCAGCTTCTCGCAGTCTTCCTGCAAGGTGCGCGGATAACGCTCGAGGTCATCCGGGCGCTCGAACTGCATCGGGTTGACGAAAATACTCACCACGACCACATCGCCGCGGGCTTTGGCTTCTTCCACCAGCGTCATATGGCCTTCGTGCAGATTGCCCATGGTCGGCACCAGCGCGATACGTTTGTTATTCTTACGAAAATCCCGGATTTCGCGACGCAGCAGCGCCACGCTGTCAATTATCAACACCAGCCTTCTCCCGATTATTTAAAGGAATGTTCTTCACCCGGATACACGCCTTGCGCGACCTGATCAACATACAAACGCACCGCGCCACGAATATCGCCTGCTTCGCTGAGGAAGTCTTTGGCGAATTTTGGCGTATGGCCGCCGGTAATGCCGAATGCGTCGTGCATCACCAGAATCTGGCCGTCGGTCACATTGCCTGCGCCGATGCCGATAACCGGAATACTGAGTTCTTCGGTGACGCGGCGTGCCAGATCGACCGGCACACATTCCAGCACCAGCAGTTGCGCACCCGCTTCTTCGAGCATCATCGCATCTTTGATCAGCTGATTGGCGGCGACTTCATCGCGACCCTGAACTTTGTAGCCGCCGAAAATATTCACCGACTGTGGCGTCAGCCCCAGATGGCCACATACCGGCACTGCGCGTTCGGTCAGCATTCTGACCGTATCACACAGCCAGCTTCCGCCTTCGAGCTTGACCATATTGCCGCCCGCGCGCATCAGCACGGCGGCGCTTTCAAACGCCTGCTCCGGCGTGGCGTAACTCATGAACGGCAGGTCAGCGAGCAATAACGCGTGAGGTGCGCCGCGACGCACACAGCGCGTATGGTAAGCAATCTCTTCTACCGTCACTGGCAGTGTGGAATCCTGACCCTGAACGACCATGCCCAGAGAATCGCCAATCAGCATGACGCTGATCCCTTGTTCCGCAAACAGCTGCGCAAAACTGGCGTCATACGCGGTAATGGTCGCAAATTTATGTTTTTCCTGCTTCCATTGGCGAAGCTGGCTCAGCGTGGTTGGTTTCATGAACACGTTCCTTTGAATAATTCATCGGATGAATACGATGCCAGTATTCTACTGTATGAGCCGAAAGTCAGACAGCTTGTTTGATAACGGGCAGGATGATCTGTGTCTTAAGAAGTGATTAAGAAGCCTCGGCTATAATGGCAAAAACGGAGGGAACCATGCGAATTCTATTGATTGAAGACGACAAGATGATTGGCGACGGCATCAAAGCCGGGCTGGCGAAACTGGGTTTTACGCTCGACTGGTTTACCGACGGGCTGACCGGCAAGGCCGCGCTTGACAGTGCGCCGTACGATGCCGTGATCCTCGATTTAAGCCTGCCGGGTATGGATGGTATGCAGCTTTTGCGTGAATGGCGAAAGGCTGGCCGGGATACGCCAGTGCTTATCCTCACCGCTCGCGATGCGCTGGAGCAGCGCGTCGGCGGGTTGCAGGCCGGTGCCGATGATTATCTGTGTAAGCCGTTTGCGCTGGTGGAAGTCGCAGCACGGTTGCAGGCGCTGATCCGCCGTCGCCACGGCGTGATAACGCCGAAGGTCACCCATGGCGCAGTGGAATTTGATCCCGCAGCCCGCAGTGTGACGCTCAACGGAGAAGCCGTGACGCTGACCCCGCGTGAAGTGACTGTGCTGGAGTTGTTTCTTCGCAACAAAGGTCGTGTGCTGGCGCGTACGCTTATTCAGGAAAAGCTCTACAGCTGGGAAGACGAGGTCAGCAGTAACGCGGTGGAAGTCCATATTCACCATCTGCGCAGCAAACTTGGCAAAGGCTTTATTCGCACCGTGCATGGCGTGGGGTACACGCTGGGGGATGAGATAAAAAAACCGGGTGAAGGAGGGGAAGCGTGAGGCGGCTGAAGAAACTGCAAAAGCTGAACAATCTGAGTCTGCGCCTGCGCCTTATCCTGCTTTTTTCCCTGCTGGCGCTGCTGACCTGGCTGATTGCCAGCGGTGTAGCGTGGCATCAGACCCGCAAACATATCAACGAAGTTTTCGATACCCAGCAGATGCTGTTCGCCAAACGTCTGGCTGCCACCGGCTTAGGCGACCGGCTCAATCTGCAAAAAGACACTGAGCTGCCGGACACTAAAAAAATGGTCCGCAAGGGCTCACGCGGCCATACCGATGACGACGCGCTGACGTTTGCCATCTTCAATCGTCACGGGCAGATGCTGCTCAATGATGGCGAGAACGGCAAACGCATCCGTTTTGACGGTGACACGCAGGGGTTTAACGATGTCGAGCTGAGAGGGGACAGCGATGTCTGGCGTATGGTCTGGCTGACTTCGCCGGACGGACAATATCGCGTCGCGGTCGGGCAGGAACAGGATTACCGCAATGATATGGCCTGGAGCCTGGTGAGTGGCCAGCTGACGCCGTGGCTGGCTTCGTTGCCCATTTTGTTACTGGCGCTGATTGTGATGGTGACGCTTGAACTGCGGCCGCTGCGCCGCGTGGCGGAAGGTTTGCGTCAGCGCTCGCCGGAAGATGCCGCGCCCATCGAGACTCATCAGTTACCCGGTGAGGTGTTGCCGCTGGCAAATGCGCTCAATTCTCTGTTTGACCGTACGAGTGAGATGCTGGTGCGTGAACGGCGGTTTACGTCTGATGCCGCTCACGAGCTGCGCAGTCCGCTGGCGGCTTTACGTGTGCAAACCGAAGTCGTACAGCTTTCCGGCGATGACGCTGAAATGCGCGACCATGCGCTGGAAAATCTGACGATCAGTATCGATCGCGCTACGCGGCTGGTGGATCAACTGCTGACACTTTCTCGGCTGGAAAGTTTTTCCACGCCTGAAGAGCTGGAACGTATCGACTGGCCTTCGCTGGTCACTCAAAGTCTGGCGGAACAGGATTACCGCGCGCACGGCAAAGGTATCGAATTACGTTTTGAACAGCAGGGCGTTCCGCCTGAAATGCGTGGTCAGTCGCTGCTGCTTTCGCTGATGGTGCGCAATCTGCTGGATAACGCGATCCGTTATTCGCCAGCCGGAACCTGCGTGACGGTGCGACTGAAACCGTGGGGAATGACGGTTGAAGATCAGGGGCCGGGCATCAGCAATGAACATCTGGCAAGGCTCGGTGAGCGTTTTTACCGGCCACCAGGACAGGAACAAACGGGCAGCGGATTGGGGATTTCGATCGTACAAAGGATCGCGCAGTTACATCATCTGAACGTGGTTTATCAAAATAGAGCAGAAGGTGGGTTGGAAGTGCGGGTAAGTCGCTGAGCGACTTACCATTGGGTCAGACCGTTAAGCGGCACGCGGGCGAGCAGAGTTTGCAAGGTTTCGCCGTCAGGGAACACCAGTTCTGGTGCCAGATCGGCCAGCGGATACAGCATGAATTCGCGGTTTTTCATGTCGTAATGCGGCACCGTTAAACGCTCGGTGTTGATCACCTGATCGCCATAAATCAGCATATCAAGATCTAACGTCCGCGGCCCCCAGCGTTCGGCTTTGCGGACGCGTCCCTGATTTTGCTCGATCCCTTGTGTGCAATCGAGCAACTCTTCCGGCGGCAGCAGCGTATCGAGCGCCACCACAGCATTCAGATAATCAGGTTGATCCTGTGGTCCCAGCGGTTTACTGCGGTAAAACGGGGATGCGGCCACAAAGCGGGTGCGCGGCAAATGTGCCAGCGCCTCCAGCGCACAGTTTACCTGGTCAAGCGGACGGGCAAGATTACTGCCCAGAGCCAGGTAAACGCGGATCATTGACCGCCATCCTTGCGCGGCGCCCGTTTACGCGGACGGCGGGTACGTGCACGGCGTGCAGGTACAGCGTCGTCACCCAACGTACCGAGCATGCTTTTCTGCGATGCCGGTGTCGCTTCCTGGAACTCGCCCCACCACTGCGCCAGACTCTGCAATTCGCGGTGCTGTTCGACTTCAGCGCGCAGTACCAGTAAATCATACGCCGCGCGGAACTTAGGATGCTCCATCAGCTTGTGCGCACGTTTGCCCTGACGACGTGACAGGCGCAGTTGCAGCGCCCAGATATCACGTACCAGCGTGGTAATACGTTTTGGAATGGCCAGCGTACGGCATTGCTCGTCGAGCACATCGTTCATTGCCAGCGCGAAGGCGTCGTAATAGGTCAGACCGCCTTCCTGCGCCAGCTTCTGTGCATGCTCGATCACCGGATACCACAGCATAGCGGCGAACAGGAACGCCGGATTGACGCGCTGATCGTTATGCAGACGGTGGTCGGTATTTTTCAGCACCTGAATCAGAATGTGTTCCATCGGGCTGTCGCCTTGCTCAGTAAACTGGCGGGCAATCAGCGGGAACAACGGCTGGAACAGCTGGTATTCACAAAGCTTTTTATACGTCTCGTAACCGTAACCGGCCTGCAACAGCTTCAGGGATTCTTCGAACAGACGCGCTGGCGGGATTTCCTGTAACAGCGTCGCCAGACGTGGGATCGGTTCGGCCGTTTCCGGGCTGATTTTCATGTCCAGTTTGGCTGCGAAACGAACTGCGCGCAGCATACGCACCGGATCTTCACGATAACGGGTTTCAGGATCACCGATCAGACGGATGATGCCGTTTTCCAGGTCGCGCAGACCACCGGTGTAATCACGTACGGTGAAGTCCGCGACGCCGTAATACAGGCTGTTAATGGTGAAGTCACGGCGCTGGGCGTCGTCTTCAATGGTGCCGAAAATGTTGTCGCGCAGCAGCATGCCGTTCACAGCCTGCTGGGATACGTTTTTATCTTCGGTTTCTTCGTGCTGTTCATGGTGACCGCGGAACGTCGCCACTTCGATGATTTCCGGCCCAAACATCACGTGAGCCAGACGAAAACGACGACCAACCAGACGGCAGTTACGGAACAGCTTGCGTACCTGATCCGGCGTTGCGTTGGTGGTGATGTCGAAATCTTTGGGTTTTTTATCCAGCAGCAAATCACGCACACCGCCGCCGACCAGGAAGGCTTCAAAGCCAGACTTGTTCAGGCGGTACAAGACTTTCAGGGCGTTTTCGCTGATATCACGACGAGAAATATTGTGCTCATCGCGGGGAATAATGGTCATCGCACGGGTTTCACCGGCGTAATCGAATGAGGGGCGCGGTTTCTGTACATGTTCGACAGAAGGGCGCGGAGCGCGCTGTATGTTGCGGTCGGCGCGCGGCTCGTTATTACGATCACCACGGTTATCGCTGCGTTCACCACGCGGCGGATAAGATGAAGAAGAGCGGCGGCTGTTGTTATTGCGGCGTTCGCCTCTGTTCGCGTTGTCTTCCCGACGGCCGCGATTTTCACGACGTTCAGGATTGTTTGCCTTCACATTGCCTTCGGCCACAGGAGACGGATCACGACGGGAATTCTCCTCGCGATTAGGTTCTCCATGAAGCGCGGCTTCGTCATGAACAGCCTTTTCTTCACGAACGACTTTATCTTCACGAACTAGCACCTTACGGCAAAAATTGGCTACTCGGGTAAAAATGGTACACCTCGATAGTGACTGAAAAAATTGACGTGACGCAAAAACAGCGGCTAATCATAGCTCACGACAGGCGCTTTGAGAATGCCGAAGTCACATCTGCTATGCATTAGCGCTCTGACGCGGTATCGCTGATGGTGTCCAGTGCGTTGTCGCCCAGCGTAATAATAAAGGCAAAGTATAATCCTGCCAGTTTTCCGGCAACGTTTGCCCTAAAAATTTCAGCGCCTTAATGATAACCGGTCGCGGATCGCCTGCGGGCAGTGCCGGCGCGTGATTCTGCTTGGAAAGCTTGTTGCCTTCTTCATTCACCGCCAGTGGCAAATGCAGATATCCCGGCTGCGGATAACTCAGATGCCGGTACAGCGAAATCTGGCGCACGGTCGGTTCAATCAGATCCGCGCCGCGCACAATGTGATTCACGCCCTGAAAATGGTCATCGATCACTACTGCCAGATTATAGGCAAACAGCCCGTCGCGGCGACGGATAATAAAATCTTCTTCGGCCAGTTTAGGACTGGCCTGTAAATGCCCCTGAAAATCATCGTCAAAACCGTACACCGGCAACGTCTGATGCAGACGTATGGCCGCATTTTTCGGGCTGAGTTGCAGGCTGCGGCAGTGGCCGTCATAGGTGCCACCGATTTGCGCAATACGCTGGCGGGTACAGGTGCAGTAATAACTTTTTTGCTGCTGATACAGCCAGTCCAGCACGTCGCGGTAAGCGCCGTGACGTTTTGACTGCCAGAGTACATCGCCATCCCATTCCAGCCCGTAACGCTCCAGCGTTCTCAGGATACGGTCAGCAGAACCGGGGATTTCACGCGGCGGATCGATATCGTCAATGCGCACTAACCAGATACCGTTTTGTGAGCGGGCATGCAGATAACTGCCGAGAGCGGCGATCAGGGAACCAAAATGAAGGTCACCGGAAGGTGAGGGGGCGAAACGGCCTGTGTAGTGTTGTTCTTGCGGCATACGAATGGGGACAGCGTTAAAAGGGAACGCGGTGCATGACGCACCGCGTGGAACCCGGGGACTTAGCCAGCCATCTGCTTTTCGCGGATTTCTGCCAGAGTCTTACAGTCGATACACAAATCAGCGGTAGGACGGGCTTCAAGACGGCGGATGCCAATCTCAACACCACAGGAATCGCAATAGCCGAAATCCTCGTCTTCCACTTTTTTCAGTGTTTTTTCAATCTTTTTGATCAGCTTACGTTCACGGTCACGGTTACGCAGTTCGAGGCTGAATTCTTCTTCCTGAGCGGCACGGTCTACCGGATCAGGGAAGTTTGCGGCTTCATCCTGCATGTGTGAAACGGTACGATCGACTTCATCCCTGAGCTGATTGCGCCATGCTTCAAGAATCTTTTTGAAGTGAGCCAGCTGAGCGTCGTTCATATACTCTTCGCCCGGCTTCTCTTGATACGGCTGCACCCCAGCGATAGCGAGAATGCTCAAGGACGACGTCTTACGGGTTTGGCCTTCTTGCATGATGCTTCTCCTACATAACACGCACTATGTTCATCCACTTTTCCCGTTCCGGCATAGCCGCAACGTACAGGCTTCGAACATTTCGATCCCCAACGGGGGAAAAAATCAGGCCGCTATAAATAACAGAAGGCAACGAGGTTGGCAATTATTCATCGCAGGTGCTTGACAAGCCTGTGAGGAAAAGCGTATTCGCGACCTGTTTTTTATGCCGCCGACAGGTTATTACAGGGTTATCCGAACTCTTTATGTTCACTGGCTGATATTGCCAGCAGCGGTAACCTTTTTGTGAGGCGCATACCCTCAGCAGAAAGTTCAGCACTGTAGCACATCACTTCGACACCCTTGTTTTGGACATACTTCAGTAAATCGGTATAACGCGGATCAATATGGTGTGCAGCGGATACGCTTTCAATACCTGAATGTAAAACAGCGAAGAAAAGTACCGCCCGCTGCCCCTGCTCTGCCATCGACTGTAACTCGCGTAAATGCTTCTGACCGCGCAGTGTGACTGCGTCGGGGAAGAATCCCAACCCCTCCTGCAGCAACGTGACAGACTTCACTTCAATATAGCAGTCCGGTTGATTTTCTGCCTGTAACATCAAGTCTATACGGCTGTTTTCGGCGCCGTATTTTACTTCTGTTGTTAATTTACTGTAACCGGATAATTCCGGTATTTGCTGTTCATTGATTGCCTCACGGACCAGTTGATTGGCCCGCAGCGTATTGACGCAAATCCAGTGTTTTTGTTGGGTTTCGGTCAGTTCCCAGCTGTGTGGATATTTACGTTTGAGATTGTCCGAGGTGGAATACCAGACGGTGTCGCCGGGAGTCGCGCAACCGGTCATCGCGCCGGTGTTGGCGCAGTGCAAGGTCAGTTCCGTGCCGTCCGGCGTAATCACGTCAGCGAGAAACCGTTTGTAACGTTTGATCAGCGTAGCCGATTGAAGCGCAGGCTCGAAGTGCATGAAAGTTTCCGTGTGAAATGTTCTTGTTAAAAAGAGGGCTAAAAGAGATCAGGTAGCCTGCGTATCGCCCAGCGGCCAGGTTTGCAGACAGTGATAACGGGTGCGCCCCCGCTCAAACAGGGATTCGTACAAACTGAATTCTGTGGCGTCCAGTTGCCAGCCAGGTGTGGCCGGAGGAACCGCGACCGGACGGGTCGCATTGCGGTACAGCGACACATGCGGATGAAACGGCAGTGTACTCTGATGACAACCGTTGCGCGCAGCGTGAGATCGCAATACGGACGCCAGTTGCAACAAGGCATTGGGCGCGCGTTTTGTGCCAATCCATACCACGCCGGAGCCCGGCCAGTGGCCAATATCATCCAGTACTACGCTGAATTTCTGTCCCTGAATGCGCCCGGCGACGCGGGTCAGCGCGGCCTCTTTGAGGGCGCTGACTTCACCGAGAAACGCCAGCGTAATATGCAGATTAGCGGCTGTGACGGGGCGGCCAGTGTCCGCCGGGAAGTGGTCCGCGCGCCACTTAATCACCTGCTTTTGCATTTTTGCGGGCAGCGATAAGGCGAAAAACAGGCGGCGTTCGGCAGACATAGAGATTCCTGTGAAGACAAATCACGGCAACATGCCGGATGTGGGGCTAAATGCTACAATGCCCGCCGTTTAAAGTTAACTCTCATGGAGCATTCATTGTCTTCTTTGCCGGTCAGCGCCGTACTCGAACCGCTTTTAGCTGCACTGCAACAGGCTCAGCAGGTGCTGTTGCTTGCGCCAACCGGTGCCGGTAAATCCACCTGGCTGCCGTTGCAATTGCTGAAACAGGCCAACCTGTCGGGTAAGATCCTGCTGCTTGAGCCGCGCCGTCTGGCGGCGAAAAATGTCGCTTTCCGTCTGGCGCAGCAACTGAATGAAACGCCGGGGCAGACAGTGGGGTATCGCATGCGTGCAGAAAGCAAAACCAGCGCGGCGACCCGTCTTGAAGTGGTGACCGAAGGCATTCTGACCCGCATGGTACAGGCTGATCCCGAACTGACCGGCGTGTCGATGGTGATCCTCGATGAATTCCATGAGCGCAGTTTGCAGGCCGATCTGGCGCTGGCATTGTTGCTCGATGTGCAGAATGCGCTGCGCGATGATTTAAAAATTCTGATTATGTCGGCCACGCTCGACAACCTGCGCCTGTCTTCTTTACTGCCGGATGCGCCGGTGATTGAATCCGCAGGCCGCAGTTTTCCGGTCGACAGGCAGTATCTTTCTCTCGCGACACACGAACGGCTGGATGAAGGCGTGGCGCGGGTAGTCAGCCGTCTGATGAGTGAAAATCACGGCTCGATGCTGCTGTTTTTACCCGGTGTGGCGGAAATCACCCGTGTACAGAATTTGCTGACCGGCAGACTGACGGACGACGTCGATCTCTGCCCGTTGTACGGTGCGCTGTCGCTGGAACAACAGCAAAAAGCCATTCAGCCCTCACCGGCCGGACGCCGCAAAGTGGTGCTGGCGACGAATATTGCTGAAACCAGTCTGACCATCGAAGGTATCCGTCTGGTGGTCGACAGTGGTCTGGAGCGCAGCGCGCAGTTTGACCCGCGCAGCGGCCTGACGCGGCTGGTAACACAACGTATCAGCCAGGCGTCGATGACCCAACGTGCGGGCCGTGCAGGTCGTCTGGAGCCGGGCTTGTGCTGGCATCTTTTCAGCAAAGAGCAGGCGGAACGCGCCAGTGCTCAGGCGGAAGCCGAAATTCTGCAAAGCGACCTGAGCAGTTTCTGGCTGGAGTTGTTGCAGTGGGGCTGTCAGGATCCGGCGCAACTTCAGTGGCTGGATGCGCCGCCTCCCGCTTCGCTGTCTGCCGCAAAAAATCTTTTACAGCAGCTTGGCGCAACCGATGCGCAGGGCAAACTCACCGCTGCCGGACAACGCATGGCCCGGCTTGGCTGTGAGCCGCGGCTGGCGGCGATGCTGATTGCTGCCACAGCACAAAGTCCCGATGCGCTGGCAACGTCGGCGCTGCTGGCGGCAATGCTTGAAGAACCGCCACGCGGCGGGTTACCGGATATGGATTACTGGTTAAGCCGCCCGCAGGGAAACTGGCAGCGGCGGGCAAAACAACTGGCGCAGCGCACCGGCGCGAAAAGCGGTGAGCCGGATGCTTCGCTCGCGCCGTGGTTACTGGCGCGGGCGTTCAGCGATCGTATTGCCCAGCGTCGCGGCGAAGATGGCCGTTATCTGCTGGCGAACGGACTGGGGGCGTCCTTGCCGCAGGATGACGGATTAACCCGCGCACCGTGGCTGGTCGCGCCGCAGTTATTACAGGGCAACAACAGCCCGGATGCCCGTATTTTGCTGGCGATCACGCTGGATATTTCGCAACTTCCGTCGCGCCTGCCGGATGTCGTCAAAGAACAGACGGCGGTAGAATGGGATGAGGAAAAAGGCACGCTGCGCGCCTGGCGCCGCTGGCAGATCGGGCGTCTGGTGCTGAAAGCCAATCCGCTGGCAAAGCCGGACGACGGAGAGCTGCAACAGGCGCTGATCGACTGGATCCGCACGCAGGGTTTGCAGGCGCTGAACTGGTCGGTCGCCGCGGAGCAATTGCGCGTGCGGCTTCTTTGCGCCGCAAAATGGTTGCCGGAAGCCGACTGGCCTTCGGTTGACGATCAGGCTTTGCTCGACGGTCTGGAACGCTGGTTACAGCCTTCTTTACAGGGTGTTCGTTCGCTGAAATCGTTGCAGCAGGTTGATTTACATGATGCCTTGCTAAGGCTGCTTGACTGGCAACAGCGTCAGCGTCTGGACAGCGCGTTGCCGACTCATTACACCGTGCCGACTGGCAGTCGTCTGCCAATCCGTTATCATGCAGACCAGCCACCGGCGCTCTCGGTGAGAATGCAGGAGATGTTCGGCGAGCAGCGTAGCCCGCAACTGGCGGAAGGGCGTGTTGCTGTGGTGCTGGAACTGCTGTCACCGGCACAGCGGCCGTTGCAGATCACCGCCGATCTGGCGGCATTCTGGCAGGGTTCTTATCGTGAAGTGCAGAAAGAAATGAAAGGGCGCTATCCGAAACATCCGTGGCCGGACAATCCGGCGCAGGCATTGCCGACGCGCCGTACCAAGAAGTCTTCAGCGCCATGATGAAATGTGCATGGAAAGAACAATTTTTCAGACATTTCTTCTGGGCGAAACATAAAGCGGGGCACAGAGTAAGCGCCTTGCGGCCTGAACTTCAGGCCAGATAGACTATCCATTTGAAATCAAAAATGAAAATGACTCAGCTAAGCAGAATCATTATGACGAACACAGCAGCACGTTGGGAGATTGACTGATGTCTGGCGATGATCGCGAGCCGATTGGCCGTAAAGGTAAACCTGCCGGGCGCAAGCCTGCGCGGGCTCGTCCCGTTCGCCGTAGCCGCCGGGATGACGACTACGAAGAATACGAAGAGGAAATCGATGACGAGTATGAGGATGATGATGACTACGAAGAAGAACGGGAGTCACGCATGAGCCGTAAAGCCCCGCCGCGTAAAGCGAACAAAGGCGGGAAGAAAAGCGCCAGGCGCCGTCTGTTCTGGTTATTAGTCAAACTGTTTGTCGTCTTCCTGATTTTGCTGGGGATTTACGCGGTTTATCTCAACAAGCAAATTCATGACCGCATCGATGGCGGCAAAGTCTGGCAGTTACCTGCGGCAGTGTATGGTCGTCAGGTCAATCTTGAGCCGGACATGCAAATCAGCAAAGCTGAAATGGTCGGATTGCTGGAAGGCACGCAGTATCGCGAAGTGACGCGCATAACCCGTCCGGGCGAGTTTACGGTTCACGCGAATTACATTGATTTGCTGCGCCGTCCGTTTGATTTTCCGGAAGGAAAAGAAGGGCAGGTCAACGCCCGCCTGATGTTTGACGGCAACAGTCTTTCCGAGATTAAAAACCTGGATAACCAGCGTGATTTCGGTCTGTTCCGCCTCGATCCGCGTCTGATCACTATGTTGCAGGCGTCTAACGCCAACGGTGAACAGCGTCTGTTCGTGCCACGTTCCGGCTTCCCTGATTTGCTGGTCGATACGCTGCTGGCCACGGAAGACCGTCATTTCTATGAGCATGACGGTATCAACTTCTATTCCATCGGTCGTGCCGTGGTGGCTAACCTCACCGCCGGTCATGCGGTGCAGGGGGGATCAACGCTGACGCAACAGTTGGTGAAAAACCTGTTCCTGACCAACGAACGTTCGCTGAGCCGTAAAGCGCGTGAAGCGGTGATGGCGATCCTGCTGGATGCAGATTACAGCAAAGACCGCATTCTTGAGCTGTATCTGAACGAAGTGTATCTCGGCCAGAGCGGTTCTGATCAAATCCGCGGTTTCCCGCTGGCAAGCCTGTATTACTTTGGCCGTCCGGTGAACGAACTGAGTCTGGATCAGCAGGCATTGCTGGTGGGTATGGTGAAAGGTGCCTCGCTGTATAACCCGTGGCGTAATCCGCAAATGGCCTTGCAGCGTCGTAATCTGGTGCTGCGTTTGCTGGTTGATCAGAAAGTTATCGATCAGGAACTGTATGACATGCTCAGCGCGCGTCCGCTGGGCGTGCAGCCGAAAGGCGGGGTGATTTCGCCGCAGCCTGCGTTTATGCAGATGGTGCGTCAGGAACTGCAGGCTAAACTGGGCGATAAAGTTCAGGATATGTCCGGGGTGAAAATCTTCACCACGCTGGATCCGATTTCTCAGGATGCGGCGGAAAAAGCGGTCGAGGAAGGCATTCCGTTACTGCGTAAGAAAAGCGGTTTGAATGATATCGAGACGGCGATGGTGGTGGTTGACCGTTATACCGGTGAAGTGCGGGCGATGGTCGGCGGCGCGGAAACGCAGTTCGCGGGCTTCAACCGTGCGATGCAGGCGCGACGTCAGGTCGGCTCGCTGGCGAAACCGGCGACCTATCTGACCGCGTTGTCTCAGCCGGATAAATACCGGCTCAATACCATCCTTGCCGATCAGCCGCTGACGTTGAAACTGGCAAATGGTCAGACATGGTCGCCGAAAAACGATGACCATCAGTTCCGCGGTCAGGTTCTGTTGGTGGATGCCCTGGCGCGCTCGATGAACGTCCCGACAGTTAATCTGGGGATGGCTGTTGGTCTCGACAACATCACCAAGACGCTGATTGATCTGGGGATCCCTAAAGAGTCGCTGAACCAGACGCCATCAATGTTGCTGGGTGCGATTGCGTTAACGCCAATGGAAGTTGCGCAGGAATACCAGACCATTGCCAGTGGCGGCAACAAAGCGCCACTGTCTGCGGTGCGCTCGGTAATTGCGGAAGACGGCACCGTGCTCTATCAGAGCTTCCCGCAGGCTGTGCGCGTGATCCCTTCTCAGGCAGCGTATCTGACGTTGTATGCCATGCAGCAGGTAGTGCAGGAAGGGACCTCGCGCGCGCTGGCGAACAAGTTCCCGAAACTGCATCTGGCGGCGAAAACCGGTACGTCGAACGAACTGCGTGACAGCTGGTTTGCCGGTATCGATGGCAATCAGGTAGCGATCACCTGGGTAGGCCGCGACAACAACGGCCCGTCCAAACTGTGGGGTTCTACCGGTGCGCTGGTGCTTTACGGACGGTATCTGGAAAACGGCACACCTCAGCCCCTGGATCTGCAAATGCCGGAAGGCATCAGTACGATGAATATTGATGGCAGCGGTAACTTTGTCTGTGGCAACAGCGGCGGCTTGCTGGGCGGCAGTGGCGCGGTGCGTTCAATCCCGGTCTGGACTGATTCGCCGGACGCCATGTGTCAGGCTTCTGTGAGCGCTGTTCAGCAACAGCAACAACAGATCCAGCAGCAACAGCAACAACAACAACAACAGCAGCAATCCGGACAGCAGCAACAGCCACAATCTCAGGATGAGAAGAAAGACAGCAACGGCGTGGCGGGCTGGATCAAGGATATGTTTGGCTCAGGCAACTGATAATTAATTGATTTCGTAAAGCTAAAAAGGGCGCAATGAAAATTGCGCCCTTTTTTATTTGTCATTCTTAATCCAAATTTACCTACCCCATTTCACATTTCCAGCAAGCAAGTCACATTCATTCCCGTTTAATTTATAAGCGTTTTTACCCACATTTAACATGAGGATACTTTTTATTCATTCGGAAAAGCCATGCATTAAATAGGCTTGCAGCCGCGTAAGCATTGAGCATAATATGCAACGTTCATAATAATAATTATCGTTTACATTCCCATTACTCTTCCAGAGATTATGCAATGGCTTCTCAATGCTCGCTTTCAACTTCAGTCCAAAAAGGTGCATTTAAGCGCCGGACGTTAGCTTTAACCCTCGCCGCTGCGCTCGGCTCTGCCGCGTTTTATGCGAGTGCAGCCACCACAGCCCCGGCAAAAGAAGACACTATAAACGTGACCAGCTCGGCGATGGCCGAAGCGGCACCCGAATCTGCGTGGGGGCCGGCGGCCACTATCGCGGCAAAACACAGCGCGACCGGCACAAAAACCGACACGCCACTGGTGAAAACGCCACAATCTATTTCCGTGGTGACCCGTGAAGAAATGGACATGAAACAGCCTGCTTCAGTAAAAGAAGCCTTAGGCTACACGCCGGGCGTTTTCGCCAGCCGTGGCAGTTCTTCCACCTATGATGCGATCGCTATCCGCGGTTTCACATCGGTGAACACCAACCAGTATCTCGATGGCATCAAACTTCAGGGTGACAACTATTCTGAAGTGTCGATGGATCCGTACATGCTCGAGCGTGTTGAAGTGCTGCGCGGGCCGTCTTCCGTTCTGTACGGTAAGAGTAATCCGGGCGGCGTAGTCAGCATGGTCAGTAAACGCCCGACCACTGAACCGCTGAAAGAAGTGCAGTTCAAAATGGGTACAGACAACCTGTACCAGACCGGTTTTGATTTCAGCGACGCCATCGACGACGCGGGCGTGTATTCCTACCGTCTGACCGGCGTGGCGCACAGCCAGGATACTCAGCAGGAGATGGCGAAAGAGAAACGCTACGGTATTGCGCCGTCTTTCACCTGGCGTCCTGATGATAAAACCAACTTCACTTTCCTGAGCAACTTCCAGAACGATCCGGATGCCGGTTTCTACGGCTGGTTACCGCGTCAGGGCACCGTGGTGCCGTATTACGACGCCAACGGTAAAGCACACAAGTTGCCGACCGACTTCAACGAAGGCGAAGAAAGCAACAAGATGTCCCGCAACCAGAAAATGGTCGGTTACAGCTTCGAACACGGCTTTAACGACACCTGGACCGTACGTCAGAACCTGCGTTACACTAAACTCGATACCCAATACAAAGGCGTTTACGGCACCGGTTATGTCGGGAATGGCGTGATGAGCCGCGCGTACGTTCAGTCAAAAGAGAAACTGGCTAACTTCGATGTGGATACCCAGGCGCAGGCTAAATTTGCCACCGCAGATGTCGATCACACCTTGCTGATGGGTGTGGATTACATGCGTATGCGTAACGACATTGATGCCGATTATGGTTCCGCCAGTAATCTGAACATGAGCAACCCGCAGTACGGCAACAGTAATGTGTCCTTGTACTTCCCGTATGAAGTTCTCAACCGTCAGGAGCAAACCGGTCTGTACGCACAGGATCAGGCGGAATGGAACAAGTGGATCCTGACCGTCGGCGGTCGTTACGATTTCGCAAAAAGCTCGACGTTTACCCGTTCAAGCAACAGCGCTACGCAAATTAATGACCAACAGTTTACCTGGCGCGGCGGTCTGAATTACCTGTTTGATAACGGTATCTCCCCGTACTTCAGCTACAGCGAATCCTTTGAACCGACAGCGGGTTCTAACAAGGATGGGAAGCCGTTTGATCCATCAATCGGTAAACAGTACGAAGCGGGTGTGAAATACATTCCGAACGATCGTCCGATCAGTCTGACGGCAGCCGTATATCAGCTGACGAAAACCAAAAACCTGACCAACGATCCTACCGATCAGACGAATACCTTCAGCGTTCAGTCAGGTGAGATTCGTTCCCGTGGTCTGGAACTGGAAGCGAAAGCCGCACTCAACGCCAACATCAACATGACGGCGTCTTACACCTATACCGATGCGAAGTACACGCACGACCTTGCTTATGAAGGCAAGCGTCCTGCTGAAGTGCCTGCGAACATGGCATCACTGTGGGCGGATTACACCTTCCACGAAACTGCACTGAGCGGCCTGACTGTGGGTTCCGGCGTTCGTTACTTCGGTTCAACCTCCAGCTTCTACACGACGGGCGATAAGACTAACGAAGCCTTTAATGTTGCCGGTTACACACTGGTTGATGCGACGATCAAATACGATCTCGCACGCTTTGGTCTGCCGGGCTCTTCCGTTGGCGTGAACGTCAATAACCTGCTGGATCGCGAGTATGTGGCAAGCTGCTACCGCGATTACGCCTGTTACTGGGGCGCGGAGCGTCAGGTGGTTGCCACCGCAACCTTCCGTTTTTAAGAGTCTTCGAATAGTCAGTATGTAAGCACTAAAATCCGGGCACGCAGGTCGTGCCCGTTTCCTGTTCTCAACCCGATGTCGACGTAGAAAATCTTATGCCTGATAACAACGTACATCCGTCTTCCCCGCTGCCAGACAGCGTCTTCCGCCTGCAGGACGTGAGTTTCAGCGTCCCGGGACGCACGCTTCTCGCGCCATTATCCCTGACCTTTGCGCAGGGGAAAGTGTGTGGCCTGATTGGTCACAACGGGTCAGGAAAGTCGACGTTATTAAAAATGCTCGGGCGGCATCAGGCGGCGACATCCGGAACGATTTACCTCAATGACACGCCGCTGGCGCAGTGGGACAGCAAAGCCTTTGCGCGTCAGGTTGCCTATTTGCCGCAGCAGCTCCCCGCCGCAGAAGGCATGACCGTGCAGGAACTGGTGGCGATTGGCCGCTATCCGTGGCACGGCGCACTGGGTCGTTTCAAACATCAGGATAAAGAAAAGGTCGAAGAAGCCATTGCGCTGGTCGGCCTCAAACCGTTCGCCCGGCGTCTGGTGGACAGCCTCTCCGGCGGCGAACGTCAGCGTGCCTGGCTGGCGATGATGGTGGCGCAGGACAGCCGTTGCCTGCTGCTCGATGAACCGACCTCTGCGCTGGATATCGCCCATCAGAAAGATGTGCTGGCCTTGATCCAGCGTCTGAGCCGTGAGAAGGGCTTAACCGTGATCGCCGTGCTGCATGATCTGAACATGGCTGCCCGCTATTGCGATCAACTGATGGCGCTGCGCGGTGGTGAAATGATTGCCCAGGGCGCGCCGGAAGAGATGATGCGCGGCGAGGTACTGGAACAGATTTATGGCATTCCGATGGGTATTCTGCCGCATCCTGCGGGTGGCGCGCCGGTGAGCTTCGTATACTGATATGTCTGATATTTCAAATTTTTCCGGAATCACCCGTCGTCGTCTGTTGCAGATGATGGCGCTTTCTCCGTTGCTGACCTCGGTGCCTGCGCTGTCGGCATCGCGTCCCGATCTCAGCCGCATTATTGCTCTCGAATGGTTACCGGCTGAACTGTTGATCGCACTCGGCGTGATGCCGCTGGCAATTGCCGATATCCGTAATTACAACACCTGGGTGGTTGAACCACCGCTGGCACCGGGCGTGATTGATGTCGGTCAGCGTACCGAACCCAATATGGAACTTATCCAGCAGCTAAAACCTTCGCTGCTGCTGATCACCGCCGGTTATGGTCCGACGACCAGTCAGCTCGAATCCATCGCGCCGGTTCTGGGTGTCAAAGCCAATGACGGTTCGGCAAAACCGCTCAATCTGGCCATCAGTTCCCTGCATAAACTGGCGGATCGTCTCGGTTTACAGGATCGCGCCGAAACGCATTTGCAGCTGTACCGTGACACGCTGTTGCAAACCCGCGAACAGCTGAAGCCGGTCGCGCAGCAGCCGCTGCTGTTAATCACCTTTATTGATACGCGCCACGTTCTGGTGTTTGGCATGGGCAGCATGTTCCATGAAGTGATGGGTGAGCTCGGGCTGACCAACGCCTGGGCCGGGGAAGGCAGTTTCTGGGGCAGCGTATCGGTCGGCGTCGAGCGCCTGACCAGCATTAAAAACGCCCGCGTGTTGTGTTTCGAACACGACAACGCCGACATGATGGAGGCAGTAGCAAAAACGCCGCTGTGGAAATCCATGCCGTTTGTGCGCGCGAACCAGTTCAGCATCGTGCCCGCCGTCTGGTATTACGGTGCAACCTTCAGCGCGATGAATTTCTGTAAAATTCTCACCAGCACTCTGGGGAAACCGGTATGAACCGCCGTTCACTCAGCGTTTCGCTGACTCTCCTTATACTTCTGGCGCTGGCCGCCGGTGTGCTCAGTCTCTACAACCTGAATCAGCAACTGCCTTATGCGCAGTGGCGCGGGGCGTTGTGGCAGCCTGATATCGATAATGTCCAGCAGATGCTTTTCCATTACAGCCTGCTGCCGCGCGTCGCTGTGGTCTTGCTGGCCGGTGCCGGGCTGGGGCTGGTTGGTTTGCTGTTCCAGCAGGTATTACGTAATCCGCTGGCAGAGCCCGCGACGCTGGGTGTTTCGGCAGGCGCGCAGCTCGGCCTGACGGTCGCCACGTTGTGGGCACTGCCGGGCGGGATGATCACCCAGCAGTTTGCAGCCATGGCTGGCGCGGTGGTGATTGGTGCACTGGTGTTCGGCATCGCCTGGGGCAAACGCATGTCACCGGTCACGCTGATCCTCGCCGGTCTGGTGCTGGGCTTGTATTGCGGAGCGGTGAATGGCCTGATTGGCATCTTCAACTACCAGAACCTGCAAAGTCTGTACATGTGGAGCAGCGGGGCGCTGAACCAGCAGGACTGGGATATCGCGAACTTCCTGCTGCCGCGGGTGATTATCGTCTGGCTGCTGGCGTTTCTGTTGCAGCGTCCGATGACGCTCCTGGGGCTGGATGATGGCGTCGCCAAAAATCTTGGCCTCGGCCTGTCAGCGGCGCGTCTTGCTGTGCTGACGCTGGCGATTTTAATGAGTGCGCAACTGGTCAATGCGGTCGGGATCATCGGTTTTATCGGCCTGTTTGCCCCGCTTCTGGCGAAAATGCTCGGTGCACGTCGTCTGGCTGCACGGCTGATCATTGCGCCGGTTATCGGTGCGCTGCTGCTTTGGCTTACCGATCAGGTGATGCAAACCCTCACCACATTTTGGATGGAGATTCCGACCGGTGCCGCGACAGCGCTGGTGGGCGCGCCGCTGCTGTTATGGCTGCTGCCGCGTTTACGCAATAACATGACACCGCCGCCAATGGATCAGGGCGATCACGTACCGGTTGAACGTCAGCATCTGGTGCGCTGGGTGTCACTGGCGCTCGCCGTGCTGTTACTCGGGCTGATGGTTGCACTGATGGCCGGACGCAATGCCACTGGCTGGAGCTGGTCCACCGGTGCAGATTTACAGGCGCTGCTGCCGTGGCGTTTGCCGCGCGTGATGGCGGCGCTGGCTGCGGGTATTATGCTGGCGTCATCCGGTGTGCTGATCCAAAAACTGACCGGTAATGCGATGGCCAGCCCGGAAGTGCTGGGGATCAGTTCCGGTGCGGCGACCGGCGTGGTGGTGATGATGTTTATCGTCCCGGGCGATGCCTTTGTCTGGCTGCTGCCTGCGGGCAGTGCGGGTGCGGCGCTGACGTTGCTGGTGATTATGGTGGCCTCGGGGCTGCGAAGTTTTTCGGCCGAACGTATGTTACTGACCGGTATCGCGCTCAGTACCGCTTTCACCACGCTGATGACGTTGCTGCTGGCGAGCGGCGATCCGCGAATGGGTGGCCTGCTGACCTGGCTTTCAGGTTCAACCTATTCCGTATCCGCTGAAGCCGCCTGGCGAACGCTGATTCTGGCCGGGGTGCTGATGGTTCTTGTGCCATTCTGCCGCCGCTGGATAAATATTTTACCGCTGGGGAGCGTGACCGCGAAATCAGTCGGACTGGCGCTGACGCCTACCCGCCTGGCGATTTTACTGCTGGCGGCGGTGATGACGGCGGCGGCAACGCTGACTGTCGGGCCGCTGAGTTTTGTCGGGCTGATGGCACCCCATATGGCGCGCATGATGGGCTTTCGCCGGGCGGTTCCGCAGTGGATGGTCGCCAGTATTCTCGGCGGGTTGCTGATGGTCTTTGCGGACTGGTGCGGACGGATGATCATTTTCCCGGATCAGATCCCGGCTGGTCTGCTCGCCACCTTTATCGGTGCGCCGTACTTTATTTATCTGCTGAGAAAGCAGGCGGGATAGAGAATTTCAGCCAATAGAAAATAGGGATGTTAGAGCAGATTTTTCTTTGGACGCGGCCTTAGTTCCTCCCCTTCGCAGGGGAGGGAGCGGACTTGACTGGCGCTTAAAGCTTAGCGAAACAACGTCGTGCGGCATCAATCGTGCGCTGAATATCTTCCGGCGTATGCGCGAGAGACATAAAGCCTGCTTCGAAGGCGGAAGGGGCCAGGTAAACGCCTTCTTCCAGCATCAGATGGAAGAACTTTTTGAAACGCTCAACGTCGCATTTCATCACGTCCTGATAGCAGGTCACGGTTTCTGCATCGGTGAAGAACAGCCCGAACATGCCGCCGACGTGGTTCACCACGAACGGAATATTTTCTTTCTGCGCCGCGTCCAGCAAGCCTTCGGCCAGTTGGGTGGTGCGTTCGGTCAGGGTCTGATGTACGCCCGGTTGCGCGACCTGCGTCAGGCAGGCAATACCGGCCGCCATGGCAATCGGGTTACCGGAAAGCGTGCCTGCCTGATAAACCGGACCGGTCGGTGCCAGCGCTTCCATCACGTCGCGGCGTCCGCCAAATGCGCCCACCGGCATGCCGCCGCCGATGATTTTACCCAGACAGGTCAGGTCAGGCATCACATCGTAATACTCCTGAGCACCGCCCAGTGCGACGCGGAAACCGGTCATCACTTCGTCGATGATCAACAGTGCGCCAAATTCATCACAAATTGCGCGCAGACCCGGCAGGAATTCCGGTAATGGCGGCACGCAGTTCATGTTGCCTGCGACCGGCTCCACGATGATGCAGGCGATGTCGTCAGGGAATTGCTCGAATGCAGCACGGACGGAATCGAGATCGTTATAGGTACAGGTCAGCGTATGTTTGGCGAAATCAGCCGGGACACCCGGCGAGTTCGGCTGGCCGAGGGTCAGCGCGCCGGAACCGGCTTTCACCAGCAGGCAGTCGGCGTGGCCGTGATAGCAGCCTTCGAATTTAACGATTTTATCGCGATGGGTGAAACCACGCGCCAGACGGATCGCGCTCATCGTCGCTTCGGTGCCGGAGTTCACCATACGCACCATGTCCATGCTAGGCACCAGGCCGGTCACCAGCTCGGCCATTTTCACTTCCATCTCGGTCGGTGCACCAAAGCTCAGGCCGCGCTCAGCCGCCTCAATCACCGCATTGCGGATTTCGGCGTTGTTATGGCCAAGCACCATCGGTCCCCATGAACCCACGTAGTCAATGTAGGCTTTACCATCGGCATCAAACAGGAAAGCGCCGTCAGCGCGCGCGATGAATAAGGGGACGCCGCCAACGCCGGAGAAGGCACGTACCGGCGAGTTAACACCGCCCGGGATTAGCGCTTGCGCCTGCGTGAACAGACTTTCTGACTTACTCATTATTCGGCTCCTGAATTGCTGGGTTCAATATGTCACGGAAAGATTTATGCGCCCATTCTAGTGAACTGAGCGGCGTTATCAAACCGCTAACCGTGCGGCATTTTGTTGCAGATCCTGTCAGGACGGCAATTTGTATGATTAAATCCATCCATCTTCCATAACATTTTTTATATTTCCCTTTCTGAGATGAATGAATCAGACACTGAAATTTTAGCGGATGCGCCCGTGCGCGGCCCGCGCAAACGCAGCGAAATCCTGCGCCTTTTACTGCGTCGTGATAAAACGCCGGTCACCATTTTGCTGGTCGCCGCAGTGGTCGGTACGGTTGCCGGCTTACTCGGCGTGGCTTTTGAGAAAGCAGTGAACTGGGTGATGGCGGTCCGGCTTGCCGGGCTGGGCGTCTTCAATGATTACTGGATCCTGCTGTGGCCGCTGACATTTGTGTTTTCTGCCGCGCTGGCGATGGTCGGCTATTATCTGGTCCGGTGTTATGCGCCTGAAGCGGGCGGTTCGGGGATCCCTGAAATCGAAGGCGCACTGGAGGAATTACGGCCGGTGCGCTGGTGGCGGGTGATCCCGGTGAAATTCTTTGGCGGCATGGGCACGCTGGGTGCGGGTATGGTGCTGGGAAGGGAAGGGCCAACCGTGCAGATGGGCGCGAATGTCGGGAAAATGATGGTCGATATTTTCCGGCTGCGCAGCGCGGAGGCGCGGCATTCGTTGCTGGCTACCGGCGCGGCGGCCGGGCTTTCTGCGGCATTTAACGCACCGCTCGCCGGTATCCTGTTCATTCTCGAAGAGATGCGCCTGCAGTTCCGTTACAGCCTGATCTCGATAAAAGCGGTGTTTATCGGCGTGATCATGTCGAGTATCGTTTTCCGTATTTTTAACGGCGACGGCGCGGTGATTGAAGTCGGCAGGCTGGCGAGTGCGCCGCTCAATACGCTGTGGTTGTATCTGGTGCTGGGCATGGTCTTTGGTGTGGTCGGCGTCAGTTTCAATGCGCTGATTTTCCGCACACAGGATATGTTTGCCCGTGTGCATGGCGGAAATCTGCGAAAAATCCTGATCATCGGCGGCATGTTGGGCGGATTCTGCGGCCTGCTCGGGCTGGTGCATCAGGAAGTCACCGGTGGCGGATTTGCGTTGATCCCGCTGGCGGCGGCAGGAAAATACAGCCTGATGATGTTGCTGGTGATCTTTGTTGTCCGGGTGGTGACTACGCTGCTGTGCTTTGCCTCCGGCGCACCGGGCGGGATTTTCGCTCCGATGCTGGCGCTGGGCACTTTGCTCGGCACCGCATTCGGCACCGCCGCGCTGGCTTGGTTTCCGCAATATGATATTCAGCCTGCCACCTTTGCCATCGCCGGGATGGGCGCGTTATTTGCCGCCAGCGTGCGTGCACCGCTGACGGGTATCGTGCTGGTACTGGAGATGACCGATAATTATCAGCTGATTTTACCGATGATCATTACCTGCCTGGGCGCGACCCTGCTGGCGCAATTTCTGGGGGGTAAGCCCTTGTATTCCGCCATATTGACCCGCACCTTACAGAGGCAGGAACGTGAGAACGCGGAAAAAGCGCAGGGTGAGATCGCCGCTGAAGGCATCAATAAGCAGGACAGCGCAGCCAAAAATGCCCATACTTGAAGCATTAACTCAGGTATAAGATAATGAGTATATTATTCAGACAGTCAATCCGGCGGCCTGAACAAATGCGGATTGGGAGTGAGAAATTATGAGTGAAGCATTGTTGAATGAAACAACCGCGTTGCCGTTACAGTTTACTGAGGCCGCGGCGCGTAAGGTGAAAAACCTGATTTCCGACGAAGAAAACCCGAACCTGAAACTGCGCGTGTACATCACCGGTGGGGGTTGCAGCGGATTCCAGTACGGTTTCACCTTTGACGACAAAATTAATGACGGCGACATGACCATCGAAAAAGCCGGTGTGGCGCTGGTGGTTGACCCGATGAGCCTGCAATATCTGGTTGGCGGTTCGGTGGATTATACCGAAGGTCTGGAAGGTTCACGTTTTGTGGTGACCAACCCGAATGCAAAAACGACATGCGGTTGCGGTTCTTCCTTTAGTATCTAAATATCCGTCTTAAAGAAAAAGCCCGTTTGCTATGCAGACGGGCTTTTTTTATGTTGAAACCGTCGGTGTGAACAGGGTGCTCAGGTAAGTGAGCATTCACAAGGGGGTTACCATTCGACAGTCACCAGCTTCGAACCGATGCTAATTCCCGGCACGGCATTAATCATGATTTCGCTGATATGCGGTTGCATCATCGTGTGGCTGGCGCAGATGACGGAAGTGCCTGTGCGCGCAGCATCAATCTTGCAACCCGGCAGGATGGTCAGGCTGACGCCAATCTGACCGCCCGCCATGCCCGCAACAGCCGACAGCGGGATCAGTGCGAGCAGCGCACTGAGTAAAAGAGCTTTCATTATTGTTATTCCTGCTGGTGTAGTTCAACAAAATCAGCCTGGCTGAAAAGGTTATCGGTCTAAATTTTACGGCCTTTAATCCAGATTTCTTATGATCGGGAAATAAGTCACGTTTTTATCGTGTATCGCGCCGTTATTCTTATTATTTCGTCTGTAATACAAAGAGATAATGTTAAATCGAGGGCTGGCAACGTACGTAGGATTTTACGCCGGACATGTTACCAGATGACAGGGCAGAATTATTGATTTTGGTTAATAAAGCAACAATTCGGAAAAGCGCCATGCCGGTATTTCGCGGGGGCATGGCTAAATAGTTAGTAAGCATTCACCCCTGAGGCAAGGCTGCAAGCTGCGGGCAAAGTTGTTGTGCGGCAAGAAGAATACGCGGCCCGGCGCGGCTGAACCAGTCAGGATCCAGTGCGATAACCTGCGCGCTGAGCATGGAACGCCAGTAATCCTCGATCACCTGTTTTTGTGATGTTCCGCCCGATATAACAATAACCTGAGGATGACGGCTTAAAACCTGTTCCCGGCTGACCTGAGGCCAGGGCACACGACTGTCGGCGAAAATATTTTTTGCACCACAGACGTTAAGCACTTCACTTTGCATTGTGGTCGCGGCGGCAGTAAACAGCGGCTGGGTGCCGAACTGAATAAAGGCAGAAACCGGCTTTTGGCGATGATATTTCAGCTTCAGCGCCTGCCATTGCTGGCGAAAATCAGCAGCGGCGCGTTTTGCGCTTTCCGGAGAAGGGCTGTACGCCGCAAGTTGTTCCAGCGCTTGTGCTACCTGTTCCGCATTTTGCGGATCAAGATAGATAACGTGGATACCCAGCGAAATCAGCTGATCCAGCGGACGTTGCGGGTTACCGCCACGCCAGGCGAGAACTACATCAGGTTTCAGCGTCACAATACGTTCGACGTTGATTCCCTGCCAGTTCGCCACCTGCTCAAGCTTGCTGGCCTGTGGCGGGTAATCGGAGTAAGCACTAACTCCGATTACCCGGTCGCCCAGACCGGCGGCAAATGCCAGTTCTGTCAGATTGGGTGCCAGACTGATCACCCGTTGGGCCGGCGCCGCAGTTGCTGCCACAGGCAGCAGCAGGCAACTCAGTATGAGGCCGAACCGGCGCATCATTATTCTTCGCCAGCCGCCAGCGCTGTCAGCATCGCATCTACCATCAGGGTGGATTGCTGTGCGGCAACCACCAGGAATTCTTCAAAGCTCAGGTGGGATTCACCATCAGCAACATCAGAAATTGCGCGAACGACCACGAACGGGGTACCGAACAGGTGGCAAACGTGACCGATAGCCGCGGCTTCCATTTCGACAGCAGCAACATTCGGGAAGGTTGCGCGGATACGTGCCAGAGGCGCTGCGCCATTGATGAACGCATCGCCACTGCAAACCAGACCGCGTACGGCGTTCAGGTTGAGTTCACGGATACAGTTTTCTGCCAGTTCAATCAGCGCCGGATCAGCAGTGAACGCAGGCGGGCAACCGGCCATCTGGCCCGGTTCATAGCCAAATGCGGTGACGTCAGCATCGTGATAACGCACTTCATCAGACACGACGATATCACCGACTTTCAGGGTTTTCGCCAGCCCGCCTGCGGAACCGGTATTGATCACCACGTCAGGACGGCAATGTTCCAGCAGCAATGTGGTGCCCATGGCGGCAGACACTTTACCAATGCCGGATTTAAGCAGCGCCACGTCCACACCGTTTAACTGGCCAGTATAGATTTCGCAGCCTGCGCGTTCGATAGTCTGACGGTTGATAATCTTGTCGCGCAGCAGGGTCACTTCCTGCTCCATTGCACCGATAATGCCTACTTTCATATGAATACTCGCAGATGTGGTTGGAATGAGCCGCAGCGTGTGCGGAATTGACGGTTTAATCACGAAAACAATGTGCGATAGTCTATCATGGCTAAAGGTAAGAAATAATCCGTTTGGGGTGCAGGTTGTTACTGCAAAAAGCGCGTCGGTTTGATGTGTGAGTGGCTGAAAAGGTGGGAAATCATGTCCGGGATCGATTTTAAAACGAAATTCAATTTTCAGCGTCCTTTCAGCGCCCCGATCGAGGCACGCGATGACTATGATGTCGTCCGTCAGTTCGAAAGCGATCGCGGGCGCATTATCAACTCGGCTGCCATCCGCCGTCTGCAACAAAAGACTCAGGTTTTTCCGCTGGAGAAAAATGCTGCCGTCCGCAGTCGTCTGACCCATTCCCTTGAAGTTCAGCAGGTTGGCCGTCACATCGCCAAAGAGATCCTCCACCGTTTGCGCAGGCAGAACAAGCTTGAGGCTTACGGGCTGGACGAGGTGACCGATCCCTTTGAAAGCGTGGTAGAAATGGCGTGCCTGATGCACGACATCGGTAATCCGCCATTTGGCCATTTTGGTGAATCCGCCATTAACAACTGGTTTGCTAAGCGGATGGACACCGCCGGTTGCGGCGAAACACCACAGGAAACGGATGCCTGTCTGGTGACGTGTTTGCGCCTGACGCCAGACGATGCTGAACTGAACCAGCTGCGCAGTAAAATCCGCTACGACCTGTCTAATTTTGAAGGCAATGCGCAGGCCATCCGGCTGGTCTTCACCTTGCTGAAACTCAATCTGACTTACAGCCAGACCGCCTGCATTCTGAAATATACCCGCCCTGCGTATTCAATGACTAAACTTCCTTCACATGATTACCTGATGAAAAAACCGGGTTTTTATCTGGCGGAAGAGCCGTTCATCAAAAAACTGCGCAGTGAACTCGGGCTGGGTGAATTTAACCGCTTTCCGCTTACCTACATTATGGAAGCGGCCGATGATATTTCTTACTGCATTGCCGATCTGGAAGATGCGGTTGAGAAAAGTATTTTCAGCGTGGAACAGCTTTATAATTATCTGTGCCGTGAGTGGGGCGCGATAGAGAAAAATGACTTCTTCGATAAAGTGGTTCGCACTGCTTACGAGAAAATGGATAAAGCGAAAACGTTCCGTAATCCGGTGGATTACTTCTTTATGGAACTGCGCGTTCAGACGGTGAAACAACTGGTGCCGCATGCTGCCCGCCGGTTCATTGATAATATAGAAGATATTTATCAGGGTACCTTTAATCATGCGTTGCTGGAAGATGACAGCCAGGCCAACCGGTTGTTAGAGATTTATAAAGCGGTGGCCTTCAAACAGGTATTCAATCATCACGAAGTGGAGGAGCTGGAATTACAAGGCTATCGGGTGATCAGCGGATTACTTGATATTTATAGCCCGTTGCTGGATATGCCATTGACCGATTTTAACCAGCTAGTTCAGGAGGATACGCACAGGAAATATCCGATTGAAACCCGTCTGCTGCATAAGATTTCAGCCAAACATCGTCTGGCTTACAACAATGCCGTGGCGGCGCTGGAAGGATTACCGGTCGCGGAACATGCCGCGCAGGAGTTTTATTACCGTGCGCGAATGATTCAGGATTATATCAGCGGAATGACTGACCTTTATGCATACGATGAATACAGAAGACTCATGGCGGCTGAGTAATTTGTTTTAAAAAGACAAATTGAACTCTCTTTAATTTTCTTTACGGAACTGTTTGAAAAAACGCCATTTGTAAATGCTGACAATAATTTTTTACCATTGTCATTTCGACCCTGATGAACTTCACGCTATTAATACCATCTCAGTATCACGACTACCAAGCAATGCGACTATTTTGGTTGCCACAATAATTTTAAGAGATCCTGAAAAATGAAAAAATCGAGTTTATTCCTCAGCGCATTAGCGTTAAGCATCGGTATGGCAATGGCCCCGGTTTCTTCTGCACTGGCTGCTGAAACTGCGTCTTCCAGCACCAGCACCACTCAGCTTCCTAGCCTGGCACCTATGCTTGAAAAAGTGATGCCATCGGTGGTGAGCGTCAACGTTGAAGGCAGTG
The DNA here is from genome assembly GCF_003263525.1 of Rahnella sp. NRRL B-41462. Lineage (NCBI taxonomy): Bacteria > Pseudomonadati > Pseudomonadota > Gammaproteobacteria > Enterobacterales > Yersiniaceae > Rahnella > Rahnella sp. NRRL B-41462. The sequence goes on from NZ_JYDF01000023.1 coordinate 29,144, forward strand.
CTCCGGTAAAAACACCACGCATGGGTCAGCAGTTCCAGCAATTCTTTGGTCAGAATTCGCCGCTGTGCCAGGACGGTTCGCCGTTCCAGGGTTCTCCGGTGTGTCAGGGCGGCGGTCAGGGGCCTGACGGTCAGCCTGCGCCTGAACAGAAAGAAGATTTCCGCGCGCTGGGTTCCGGCGTCATCATTGATGCCGACAAAGGTTATGTGGTTACCAACAACCACGTTGTTGATAACGCAACCAAAATCAGCGTACAGCTAAACGATGGCCGTAAGTTCGACGCCAAAGTCATCGGCAAGGACCCGCGTTCTGATATCGCGGTGATTCAGTTACAGAATGCGAAAAACCTGACGGCCATTAAGATGGCGGATTCCGAACAACTGCGTGTGGGCGATTACACCGTGGCTATCGGTAACCCGTATGGTCTGGGCGAAACCGTGACTTCCGGTATCGTTTCTGCACTGGGTCGTTCCGGCCTGAATATTGAGAACTACGAAAACTTCATCCAGACGGATGCCGCGATCAACCGCGGTAACTCCGGTGGTGCGCTGGTGAACCTGAATGGTGAACTGATTGGCCTTAACACGGCGATCCTGGCACCGGACGGCGGCAACATCGGTATCGGTTTTGCGATCCCAAGTAACATGGTGAAAAACCTGTCCAAACAAATGATCGAATTCGGTCAGGTGAAACGCGGCGAACTGGGCATTATGGGGACCGAGCTGAACTCTGAACTGGCGAAAGCCATGAAAGTTGACGCACAGCGCGGTGCATTCATCAGTCAGGTCATGCCGAAATCTGCCGCAGAGAAAGCAGGCATTAAAGCCGGTGACGTGATCCTGAGCATGAACGGTAAACCGATCAGCAGCTTCGCCTCGTTCCGTGCTGATATCGGCACCCTGCCAATCGGCACCAAAGTGACGCTCGGCCTGCTGCGTGAAGGCAAACCGATGAACGTTGACGTGACCATTGAGCAAAGCACTCAGACATCGAAAATCGAATCCGGCAACATTTATACCGGCATCGAAGGGGCTGAACTGAGTAACGGTGCGGCAGGTGATCAGAAAGGCGTGAAAGTCGATGAAGTGAAGCCGGGTTCAACGGCGGCGCGCATCGGCCTGAAAAAAGGCGACGTCATTTTGGGTGTGAACCAGCAGAAAGTGACCAATCTGGGCGAGCTGCGTAAAATTCTCGACACCAAACCAAACGTTCTGGCGCTGGATATTCAGCGTGGTGATACCTCAATTTACCTGCTGGCGCAGTAATTTCCGCCTGCTATACCTCACACAAAGCACGCTCCGGCGTGCTTTTTTTTGCCTGTCTTTCAGGGACTCTCATCAATCATGTGGATTTTGCCGGGCCGGTTGGGCATTTGCTTAAAAATGTGATATTCCCCGCAACTTCAATAGGTGCTTTCGCTCTTTGGGCATTTGCATAATGTATGGGCATCGCGGCCTGAGTATGCTGTTTTAACAACGATAAAACAGCAAGGCAGGGGTTCCATGTCGGCATATCATCTCGATGCAAAGCTGGCGCAACAAATTGTTGCCCGCACAATGCAAATTATTGATAGTAATGTGAATGTCATGGATGGTCGCGGACGGATTATCGGCAGCGGCGATGATCAGCGTCTTGGTGAATTGCACGAAGGCGCACTGCTGGCGATTTCGCAGGAGCGCATTGTCGACATCGACGAGGGCGTTGCACGGCATTTGCACGGTGTACGTCCGGGCATCAACCTGCCGTTGCGTATCGATGGTCAGATCGTGGGCGTTATCGGCCTGACGGGCAATCCGTCCCAGTTGCGTCAGTATGGCGAGCTGGTGTGTATGACCGCCGAAATGATGCTCGAACAGGCGCGTCTGCTGCACATGCTGGCGCAGGACAGCCGTCTGCGGGAAGAACTGGTGCTTAACCTGATTCGTGTGGATGAACTCTCTCCGGCGCTGATGGAGTGGGCGCAGCGTCTGGGCATCGACCTCAACCGGCCACGTGTCGCGGCGGTGGTGGAAGTCGACAGCGGACAGCTCGGTGTGGACTCTGCCATGGCAGAACTGCAACAACTGCAAACTTTACTGACCACGCCGGAGCGTGACAATCTGATCGCTATCGTTTCCCTCACCGAAATGGTGGTGCTGAAACCGGCCCTGAACAGCTACGATCGCTGGGATCCTGAGGGCCACCGCCAGCGCATTGATCATCTGCTGTCGCGCATGACCGAAACTGGTCGTCTGCGCGTGCGCATTTCCCTTGGCAACTTTTTTACCGGCCCTGGCAGCATCGCCCGTTCTTATCGCACCGCACGTACCACCATGAGTGTGGGCAAACAGCGGATGCCGGAACAGCGGTGTTACTTCTATCAGGATCTGATCTTACCCGTGCTGCTCGACAGCCTGCGCGGCGGCTGGCAGGCCGATGAACTGGTGCGTCCGCTGGCGCGTCTGAAAGCGACGGATGGCAACGGATTACTGCGCCGCACGCTGACGTCGTGGTTCCACCATAATGTTCAGCCGACCGCTACGTCTAAGGCACTGTATATTCATCGTAATACGCTGGAATATCGCCTCAACCGTATCTCGGAATTAACCGGCCTGGATCTGGGGAACTTCGACGATCGTTTATTGCTGTACGTGGCCCTGCAATTAGATAACAACCATCTGTGACCGCCATCACAGCCGTTTCATTTTTTGTGAAACAACTCGCACGTCGCTGGGCATTTGCCTCAGGATAAATGCAAAGGGCTATTTATGCTTGGTTGATTGCCCAATGAGTAAAGGGAATGTTGTTCATATACTGGCTGCGTTCCTTCCTCTCTGAACCCTACAGTTCTGTGAATGGAATGACTTTTATCTCTGTTTAGAGGCGTTGTCATTAATTCCGGAGAACACCATGGAAACTACCGTTTCAGCAGCCAGTGCCGTCAAAAAAAGAACTAACGCGCGCTACTGGATAGTGGTGATGTTATTTATTGTCACCTCATTTAATTACGGCGATCGTGCCACGTTATCCATTGCCGGTTCGGCGATGGCCAAAGATATCGGGCTGGATTCCGTCGGGATGGGTTATATCTTCTCGGCATTTTCCTGGGCATATGTCATCGGGCAAATACCCGGTGGCTGGCTGCTCGATAAATTCGGTTCGAAAAAAGTTTATTTCTACAGCATTTTCATCTGGTCGTTATTCACCCTGCTGCAAGGCTTTGTCGATGTCTTCAGCGGCTTCGGCATTGTGGTATCGCTGTTTGCTTTACGTTTTCTGGTTGGCCTGGCCGAAGCGCCATCCTTCCCCGGCAACAGCCGTATCGTCGCAGCCTGGTTCCCGGCTCAGGAACGTGGCACCGCAGTCTCTATTTTTAACTCAGCGCAGTACTTCGCCACGGTTATTTTCGCCCCGATCATGGGCTGGCTGACGCACGAAGTGGGCTGGTCACACGTCTTCTTCTTCATGGGCGGTCTGGGGATCGTGCTGAGTTTCATCTGGCTGAAAGTGATCCACGATCCGAAAGATCATCCGGGCGTAAATCAGGCCGAACTTGATTACATGGAAGCCGGTGGTGCGCTGATCAATATGGATCAGAAAATCACCAAAAAAGCCGTCGTAAAAGGCGAAAAAACCTTCCAGATGAAACAGTTACTGAAATCCCGCATGATGATTGGCATTTACATCGGCCAGTACTGCATCAACGCGCTGACCTATTTCTTCATCACCTGGTTCCCGGTGTATCTGGTTCAGGCGCGCGGTATGTCGATACTTAAAGCGGGCATGGTGGCCTCAGTACCGGCGATTTGCGGATTCCTCGGCGGCGTACTGGGTGGAATTATCTCCGACTGGCTGATGCGCAGAACCAGCAACCTGACACTGTCGCGCAAGGCTCCGATTGTGATCGGTATGCTGTTGTCGATGTCGATGATTTTCTGCAACTACGTTGATACCGAATGGATGGTGGTTGGCATTATGGCATTCGCCTTCTTCGGTAAAGGTCTGGGTGCGCTGGGCTGGGCGGTAATGGCCGATACCGCACCGAAAGAAATCAGCGGGCTGAGCGGCGGATTGTTCAACATGTTCGGTAACGTCTCCGGCATCATCACGCCGATCGCTATCGGCTACATTATCGGGACCACCGGTTCCTTCAACGGCGCGCTGATTTATGTCGGCATCCACGCTCTGCTCGCCGTTGTCAGTTACGTGTTTATTGTCGGAAAAATCGAACGTATTCAGCTTCGCCCGTACTACGGTACAGGCACAGTAAAAGGGGAAAGATGATGAGTACGCAATCCTCACCGGTTATCACGGATATGCAGGTCATTCCTGTGGCAGGGCATGACAGCATGCTGATGAATATTGGTGGCGCGCACGGTGCTTACTTCACCCGCAATATCGTTATCCTCAAGGACAGTGCCGGGAACACCGGTGTCGGCGAAGCGCCGGGCGGGGAGGTGATTTACAACACGCTGGTGGAGGCCATTGCTCAGGTGAAAGGCCAGGAAGTGGCGCGCATGAACCGGCTGGTGCATCAGATCCACGTCGGCAATCAGTCATCGGATTTTGACTCTTTCGGTAAAGGTGCATGGACGTTCGAACTGCGCGTCAACGCCGTCGCCGCACTGGAAGCCGCGCTGCTGGATCTGATGGGCAAATTCCTCGGCGTGCCGGTGTGTGAACTGCTCGGGCCGGGCAAACAGCGCGACGAAGTCACGGTGCTCGGTTATCTGTTTTATATCGGTGACCGGCAGAAAACCGATTTGCCGTATCAGGAAGGGGAACGCAGCCATCACGACTGGTATCACCTGCGTCATCAGGAAGCGATGAACAGTGAGGCGGTGGTGCGGCTGGCCGAAGCGGCGCAGGATCGCTATGGCTTCAAAGATTTCAAACTCAAAGGCGGCGTGCTGCCGGGCGAGCAGGAGATCGAGGCGGTTAAAGCACTGGCAAAACGCTTCCCGGATGCGCGGATCACGGTTGATCCGAACGGCGCGTGGCTGCTGGATGAAGCAATCGACCTGTGCAAAGACCTGCACGGTATCCTCAGCTATGCCGAAGATCCGTGCGGTGCGGAGCAGGGTTTTTCCGGCCGCGAAGTGATGGCGGAATTCCGCCGTGCTACCGGTTTGCCGGTCGCCACAAACATGATTGCCACTAACTGGCGCGAGATGCAGCACGCGGTGATGTTGCAGTCGGTGGATATTCCGCTGGCGGATCCGCATTTCTGGACCATGCATGGCGCGGTGCGGGTTGCACAACTTTGCGATGAGTGGGGCCTGACGTGGGGCTGCCATTCGAATAACCATTTCGACATTTCGCTGGCGATGTTTACCCATGTCGGTGCAGCCGTACCGGGTAAACCGACAGCGATAGATACGCACTGGATCTGGCAGGAAGGCAACCAGCGCCTGACCAAAGAGCCGCTGCAAATTGTGAACGGGAAAATCAAAGTGCCTGAAAAACCGGGGCTGGGCGTGGAGATCGATATGGATCAAATCCATCGCGCCCACGAGCTGCACCGGAAACTGCCGACCGGTGCGCGCAACGATGCCGCCGCGATGCAGTATCTGATCCCCGGCTGGACATTCGATCGCAAGCGCCCGGCACTGGGGCGTGGTTAACGGAATCTGAATTCACTAAGGAGTAAGCATGACCTCTTCATCTACACCTAAAATTGTCTCCATGCAGGTGATCCCGGTGGCCGGGCACGACAGCATGTTGCTTAATCTCAGCGGCGCACATGCCCCTTTCTTCACCCGCAACATCCTGATCCTCAAGGACAGCAGCGGTAACACCGGCGTCGGTGAAGTGCCGGGCGGCGAGAAAATTCGTCAGACGCTGGATGATTCGGCGTTGCTGGTGATTGGCAAAACGCTGGGTGAATACAAAAATGTGATGACCGCCGTGCGGGAAAAATTCGCCGACCGTGATGCCTCTGGCCGCGGTTTGCAGACTTTTGATTTGCGTACCACTATCCACGTCGTGACGGCGATCGAAGCCGCGATGCTGGACTTGCTCGGCAAACATCTGGGCGTCACCGTGGCATCATTGCTGGGCGACGGGCAGCAACGTGATGAAGTCGAAATGCTCGGCTATCTGTTCTACGTCGGCGACCGCAACAAAACCTCACTGGGCTATCAGAGCCAGCCGGGCGACAGTTGCGACTGGTATCGCCTGCGCCATGAAGAGGCGCTGACACCGGCGGCGGTAGTGCGTCTGGCGGAAGCAGCATATGAAAAATACGGCTTTAATGATTTCAAACTGAAAGGCGGCGTACTGGCTGGCAGTGAAGAGGCCGAAGCCGTGACGGCGCTGGCGCAACGCTTCCCGCAGGCGCGGATCACACTTGATCCTAACGGTGCCTGGTCGCTGAATGAAGCGATTGCGCTCGGCAAACAACTGCGCGGTGTGCTGGCGTATGCGGAAGATCCATGCGGTGCCGAGCAGGGCTTCTCCGGGCGCGAAGTGATGGCCGAATTCCGTCAGGCAACCGGCCTGCCGACGGCCACTAATATGATCGCCACCGACTGGCGTCAGATGGGGCATACCATCCAGCTGAAATCCGTGGATATTCCGCTGGCGGATCCGCACTTCTGGACGATGCAGGGGTCAGTTCGCGTCGCGCAGATGTGCCACGAATGGGGGCTGACCTGGGGTTCGCACTCTAACAATCACTTTGATATTTCACTGGCGATGTTTACCCAGGTGGCCGCCGCTGCGCCGGGTAAAATCACTGCCATCGATACGCACTGGATCTGGCAGGAAGGCAATCAGCGCCTGACCAAAGAACCGTTGCAGATCAAAGGCGGTAAGGTGCGCGTGCCGGAACAACCGGGTCTGGGCGTTGAGCTGGATATGGATCAGGTGATGAAGGCGCACGAGCTGTACAAAGGCATGGGGCTGGGTGCCCGTGACGATGCGCAGGGCATGCAGTTCCTGGTACCGGACTGGAAGTTTGATCCGAAAAAACCGTGTCTGGTGCGGTAAGTGATATGCAACTATAAAAAAGCCTCTCCGGTGAGAGGCTTTTTACGTTCTGACAGGAAACTCAGCCCCGTGCGTGTGCCGCGGCCTTTTCTATCTGTTCATCCGAAGGGCGTACACCGGTATACAGCACGAACTGCTCGACGGCCTGAAGTGTGGCGACTTCCGCACCGGTAATCACTTTCTTGCCGTGTTCGCGGCCGTAGCGGATCAGCGGGGTTTCTACCGGCAGCGCGACGACGTCAAAGACGATGCTGGCGCGGTCAATCACCGCCGGTTCAAAGGCCAGTGAATCCACTTCCGGCCCGCCCGCCATGCCGATTGGCGTGACATTCACCACCATATCCACGGCAACATCGCCGACTTCTGCTTTCCATTCATAACCGTATTCTTCCGCCAGCGCACGGCCGTTAGCTTCGTTGCGGGCAATGATGTAGCCCTTTTTGAAACCGGCATCACGAATGGCCGCGACCACGGCTTTGCCCATGCCGCCGCTGCCGCGCAGGGCGAAAACGGCATCACGCGGCACCTGATGGCTGTCGAGCAGTTTGGCGACCGCGATGTAATCCGTGTTGTAGGCGCGCAGGAAGCCGTCGTCATTGACGATGGTATTCACCGACTGAATGGCTGTCGCGGAAGGATCCAACTCATCGAGGAAAGGAATGCAGGCTTCCTTGAACGGCATCGAGACCGCGCAGCCGCGAATACCCAGTGCGCGTACGCCTTTCACCGCGGCTTCGATGTCTTGGGTGGAAAATGCTTTGTAGACGAAGTTCAGGTCTAATGCCTGATAAAGGCTGTTATGAAAACGGGTACCGAAATTGCCCGGACGACCGGAAAGGGACATACACAACTGCGTGTCTTTGTTAATTTCCCGACTCATTTCATTCTCCTTTTAAGATGTTCTTTATGACCTTACGGCCTCTTAATGAACCTTAGCTGAAACGATCCGCCCCGACAATCTGCCTCTGTCTCAAATCGGCTGTTATACTTAACAGATGCGTGAACACGGAGGCTGATATGAATTTGGACTTGTTTGATCACCCCGATTTTCACCCCAACTGGCGCGAAGAACTGTGCCCGGGCGCGGTGGTATTGCGCGGTGCGGCGCTGGCAGAGGATGTCGTATTGCTGGCGGAAATCGACCGGATCGCCGGGCTGGTGCCTTTTCAGTATCGCGCCACGCCGGGCGGTTATGCGATGTCGGTGGCAATGACCAATTGCGGTGATGTCGGCTGGGTGACGGACAGGGCAGGTTATCGCTACCAGGCCACCTCGCCGGAAAGTCATCAGCAATGGCCGCCGATGCCGGAATTGTTTCGTTCGCTTGCCGTCAGCGCGGCGGAACAGGCGGGTTTTGCAGGCTTTGAGCCGGATGCCTGTCTGATCAACCGCTATCAGCCGGGGGCGAAAATGAGCCTGCATCAGGACAAAGACGAGCACGATTTCGGCCAGCCGATCGTCTCTGTCTCGCTGGGCTTACCGGCGGTTTTCCAGTTTGGCGGCATGGAGCGCAGTGATAAAACCCAGCGTGTGCCGCTGATGCATGGCGATATTGTGGTGTGGGGCGGCCCGTCGCGGCTGCGTTATCACGGCGTATTGCCACTGAAAGCGGGCGAGCATCCGCTGACCGGATCGTACCGGTTTAATCTTACGTTCCGTAAAGCGACGTAATTCCGTGGGCATCAGGCCGTAAAGCACAGGACTTTGTCCGCATTCTGCTTTACACTGCCGCCCTGCAAAAAATGACATGTTGAATAAATAATTACTTAGGCGGTAAGCGATGAACGGCGTAATCACAACCTGGTTTGAAGATAAAGGTTTCGGTTTTATCAAAGATGAAAACGGCGATAACCGTTATTTCCACGTGATTAAAGTTGCAAACCCTGAGCTGATTAAAAAAGATGCGGCAGTCACCTTTGAACCGACCACCAACAACAAAGGCCTTTCCGCCTTTGCGGTGAAAGTCGAGCCGGAGAGCAAATACATCTTTATTGCCGGTGAGCGTATCAAAATCACCAGCATCAAATCCTTCCTGGCGTTTAACGAAGAGGTTCCTGCTGAAACCAAAATCGACAAAGAAAACGCTGTGCTTTCCGTCGGATTGTTGATGAACCGTATCCGCCCGCAGGAAGAAGAAAAAAAAGCAGAGATGCGCACCATGAAAAAGTTGCTGATCACCACTTTCCAGAACAGCACCTATGTGTTCACTGAAGATGAAATTGACGTGGATGCCACCGTCAAGACGCTGAAAGCGCTGTAACATCCCTTCTCAAACCGGTGCACATCGTGGCACCGGTTCTGCTTTCCCTTCTTTCTTAATACGTCACCGTGACCGTCACCATATCGCTGTAGTTACCTGCGGGCTGATTGCTTTGCGCCAGATTTACGGATGCGGTATACGGAAACGATTGTGAAGTGCCGGTGCCGGTCGCGCTGCTGTCGGTGGAAGCCGTCCATACCGTGCTGTCACCTTTAAATATCTGATATTGCAGATAACGGGTGGTGCCGCCGACGGTGGAGGCCATCTGCCGGTATTGTCCGGACACCGGCACGCTGCTGGTCAGGTTGACGGAATAGCTGGCGTTCAGGGTGCAGCGTACGCTGATAGTATTTGCCACCACTGTGGTCAGGCCGGAAGGCAGTGCAGCACTGCCGAAACCCACATTGGGCGCGCTGTCGATATAACAGAAATTGGTGACATTGAGCGTCAGGGCGACATTGCCCGACACGTTACCGGAGTCTGCGAGACACAGTAAGGTGCCGATAGCCACTGAACACATATTCCATGTCCATGAGATGGGAATGACATCGGTATAAGTGCCTGCGGCCAGATTGGAAATGGCGACCGGCCGGACGTAGAGAGGTAAGGTGCTGTTGGGGCCGGAAAACAAGCCGAGTAATCCCAGCGCCGTGGTGCTGCTCCAGCTGATGGTATCGCCCTGATTATAAACGGCACTGCAGCTGGCATCCTTGCACAGGCTGTAGGGTAAATACTGCCCCGTTGTCCCGCTGTAAAGTCTGGGCTGCGAATTGCTGGGATGCTGAGTCACGCCGATAAACGCGGTGATGGTATTGGTGCCTGCGATGTTAAGCAGCCCGCCAGTACAACTTAATCCGCTGCCCCCTGAGGTGATCAGCGGCGATGAACTGACTGCAAACGAGTTTTGTGTGCCCAGCGTAATGCTCCCGGGCGCCGTCGTGCATCCCGCTTTTGCCCACCACGTTGTACCCAGCAACAGCATCAGCAATAATCCGCGATGCATCTGCTGCCTGAAAATCCTCATGATTTATCTCCTGCCGTTGTTTTCGCTGTGCCGCCGGGGCATGTCAGCGGGCCGACCTGCTCAATGCTGTGACGGGCAGGGTTCAGGGTGAAACTGACCCGGCATAGCGAATGATCTTCCGTCTGGATATTCAGCACGTTGTTTTCCTGTAAGTGCGAGAAGTACACCAGCCCGTCGTAACCGGTGACGGTGGTCTGTTCTGTGTTTTGTTCCGTGACCAGCGTGCCGGGTTTCAGCGGCTGTCCGGCGGCGTCATGCAGGGTGATATTGGCGGACAGCACTTTCTCGACGCTGAATTTCACCACCACGCCGCTGCCTTGTTTCACCGCGATGCGGTCATTGACGTTATTGGTGACCACGTCGGCGGGCAGCGGCAGGGTGTCGATTTCCACTTTGGCCGGATAATACGAACTGACGGTCGGGATCAGCAGGTGGCCGTTTTTATCGGTTTTGCCCATTTTCTGATTCTCGAACAGCACGGGAACATCCGCGTAATGATCGGTATCCACCACGATAAAGGCATCATTGATCTTATCCGACAGGAACCAGTCGTTCGCCATAAACACCACGGATCCGCTCAGATCTGCCCAGTGGGTGTAATCGCCCCGATTGCCGTAGAACCCACCCTGCAGGGTCGCGTAGCGGGATTTCCAGGTGGCGTCGGCCTGCTGATACGGATTGTTGCCGCCGCTGTAAGCCAGATTCCAGCCCAGACCGCCGTCGGTGGGCGTCGCCTTGCTGGCGCCGGTTTGCTCCTGATAATTACCCGCACTGTCGCGCTGTACGCCCGCATTCATATTGATGTTGGTGCCAATCGGAATGATGAACTGCAACTGCGCGCTGTAGCCGGTATCGCCCAGCGTTTTGTTGAGCGATAAAAACATGCTGCTTTGTCCCCACAGCGAGCGGCTGTAAGAAAAATTCACCAGCCGCGTATGCGAATTGTCATAGGCTTCGACATCGTAATACCCGATGCCCATCGTGCCGTTAGCGTTCCCGAACGGCGACGTGCTGAACGTCACCTGATCTGCCTGACGGCTTAACCGCGTGTCGCTGGTGTAAGACGTGATGTCCTGATAACCCGCCGTGCGTTTTGAGCGCAGAGCAGACAGGCTGAATACCGTCGAATAGTAGGAATAGCCCAGCGTGTATTGGCTGCCGTCTTTTTTATCGGTCACGTTCTCGCCCCGCGCACGGTCGGCTTTACTCTGGCTGCCTGAAACACTCAGTGTGCCCCAGGTGCTGACCGCGATATCGGTGCCCAATCCGCCCAGCGCCAGACCCTGTACGGTTTCGGAATGGCCGGACAGCGTCAGGTAATCGCTCAGCCCGTATCGGTAAATCCCGCTGAATGCGGCATCTGAGTAGTCGCCGTTGGTGACGCCATAATTGTTACGTACAGCCCCGAGCGAGAAATCGAAATCGCTGAGGCTTTTGCGCAGCAACGTGTTGGAAACATAAAACGGCACGCTGGTCGAGACCTGACGTCCGACCGCATCGGTGGTCACGATCGTCGCTTCACCGGCGCCATTGATATACGGTACGTTGGTCAGGGTAAAAGGCCCGGAATTGAGGTTATTACTGCTGGCCTTGTAGCCGTTCAGAAACAAATCAACCGTGGTCGGTACCGCCGCCGTGCCGCTGTATTGCAGCAACGGGTAGGTCACCAGATCCGGACGCACGCCAAAGTTACGGCTGATACGCAGGCCGCCCATGCGCGCCGAGTTACTCCACGTCAGGGAATCGCTGACGAAATCCCCGACCTGGTAGCTGATCAGATTTTTCTCGTCGGTGAACCGCCAGAAGGTGTCGTAACGCAGATAACCGTCCTGCGTGGTCTGGCCGCCGTTGCTGTTGTCGGCGTTATCAATGTTGTAGCGGTAAGTGCCGGTATTGGTGACCAGTCCGAGGCTGCTGAATAACCGTTGCTCCATCCAGGTGGCGACAGACTTCGCACCGCCGGGCGGATCGGTGTAGTACGAATCATAGTTAAACAACAGGCCGGTGCTGCTTTGCGACGGCGTGTAATTCATCAGCGGATCGCCGCTGACATTCTGGTTCGGCAGCCAGGCATCTGGCACCGTTAACACCAGTTGCTGGGTGGCCGAATCGTATCTGGCTTTTACGTCCGGCAATTCGCCGACATTGATCAGCCCCTGCCGGCCATTAATGTGGATGTGATTCTTCGCCAGAACACCGGCTTCGACGAAGTAGGCGTTATTGCGATACGTCACCGGCACGACCTGATTATCCGTCTGACCGTTGACCACAACCGACAGATAAAACATGGCGTCCGTGACCACCGGTGCCGCACGCGGGGCATCAGGCAGTGAAGAATATTCCTGCGCCTGTGCACTGAGCGTACTCAGGCATATCAGGCACAGGCTTCCCCGGAAATAAAGCGGTCGCTGATGACCTTCCCGGAGAAGACGTCTGATTGTCATTCGTTGCGGCTCCTGCTGTTACTGGCCGCGTGGAATGACAATCGGTTGGGTGTTATCGGCAATCTGCGCATTGAGTTGCGCCCCTGGCGTCACACCTGCGGGCACTGGCCAGCGCATTTGTTGTCCCGGCAATACATAACCCATAAAGCCGCCCACCATGGTTTTTACGCCTTGTTTCTGGTTACCCGTCGCCGACCAGAAAACGTTACTCAGGCGTGCATGGACGAGGCCGGTATTACCCACCTGCAAATAGGTTTTCCCGCCCTCGGACACCGTACGCCAGTTGAGGATCGGACGCGTCGCCGTGGAAGGGTCGCGTTTCATATCCGCGCGATCGTTGGTCCACAAATTGCCGCCATCCATAAACAGCGGCAGTAAATAACGCATCTGCAATTGCAGACCGACGACCGCTTTGTCCTTCCCCTGCGCGGAGTCGTTCAGCGGAGAAGGGATTTCATCAATAATGATGCGATACGCCTGCTCGGTATTGGCCGGCACCGGCGTGTTGCGGATAAGCCTGATCAACTGACGCTGCCCCGGTGGCACGGTAGCAAATGGCGGGCTGGCGACCACGTTGGTCTGATCGGCATACTTCTCGTTAAAATTCTCCTGCTTCCAGGCCAGTACGCGCACCTGCAAGGACACCGGTTCTGCGCCACGGTTTTCCAGCCACAGGGCAGATCCGTTCTGATCAGATTCAATAATCTGATAGACCGGCCAGACCAGCACCGAACTGGCAGCCTGTGCGTTCACGCAAGACAGAAAGGCACCGAGCAATGCGGCGGTAGTGAAAAGGCGTAGAAACAGTGTCTTCATATTTTTATATCCTGATGATTCAATAAGTTAACGTGACAGTGACGGTGTCGGTATACGTCCCGGCGGAAGGCAGAGGGGTCACAGCGTATAAACGTGCATAAACCGGGTAGGTTTGCGAGGTATCCGGAAAACTGGGGATGGACATCACCAGCGCGCCATTGCCCCAGACCAGACTGCGGGCGGCATCGCGGAAAAGCTGGTAGCCCAGCAGATCGGTATTGGTGGTGTTTTGCATATAGCGGCGTGTGGCGGTGCCGCCGTGAGTACCGTAATCCATGGCAATACTGACGGAGGTACCCGGCGTGCAGGTGACGACCACGGAACCTGCGCCCGTGCTGCTGACAATATCGACGTTGCTGGCGATGTCCGACAGGGAACCGAAGTTGAGGGTGCCGAGACTGGAGATCGGGCTGGCAAGCGAGCTGCCAAATACGCAGCCATTGGTGAGGGTCGCCGAAACGGTAAACGTCGTGGTTGCCGTGGCGGCACGCGCTGAACTGCACAATATCAGCAGCAATAACATCATCGGTAATAACACGGGCGGAAAACGCAGTCTGGCAGGCATCGTCACCTCTACCAGGATACGGTGACATTCACCGTATCCTGATAAACACCGGCGGCAGGGGTGGTCTGTGCCGGAACGCGGCCATAGACCGTGCTCCACTGATCCGCGCCGTTACCGGTGCCGCTGACGCCGGTGGTGTTGTCCCACACGGTGGTGCGTGCCGCCGAGGTGTAAAGGTTGTACTGCAGCGTCGCGGCGCTGTTGGTGGTATTGACCATTCTGCGGGCGGTAACCACACCGCTGCTGCCGCCATCCATGACAATTTTGTAGGTCAGCCCGCTCACACATTTTACGCGGATCGAACCCGCCAGTTGTGTGCTGGTAGCATTCACCGCGCTGCTGAGCGACGCATAATTGCCAAAATTCAGCGTACCGAAACGGGTGCTGCCGGACGTCGTGGTTCCCGCTTCACAGGCGGGCAGCAACGTGGCACTGATGCCTATTGTTGCCGCCTGACTCAGCGGAATGTGCAACTGCACCGACACCAGCAGGGTGGCAGGCAGTAGCCGCAGTACCTTGATGTCCATGATTTTTCCTTCCTTGAACCGAAAGCCAGTCAGAGCCGGACCCGGCGCTGAGGGAAAAACGCTTACCAGGAAAGAGTGGCAACAACGGTATCGTTATAGGTTCCTGCAGCCGGCGTGGTGCTGGTCTGGTCAGCAGGCAGCACACGACCGTAAATCGGGATATTTTGCGCCGTGGTCCCTGTTGTGAGCGTAATTGGCGTATTAATCGCGATTTCGGTGGTACGTGCGGTATCGGAATAGAGGCGGTAAGGAATACTGTTGCCGCTGGATGTCATGGAACGCAGCCCGCCGGTTGCCGCCAGTCCGCCGTTCAGTGACAGCATCGGGGTCAGTCCTGTGCTACAGGCGATGGTGACGGCACCGGTGCCGTCAGCGCCGAATACGGTCCCGTTAATAACGCTGGTCAGATCCGCGTAGTTACCAAAATTCAGCGTACCCCACTGGTTGGTTCCCCCCGTTGATGTGCCGTTACCGACAGTACAACCTGTGCTGATGGTGAGCTGAACGCCTACCTGGCCTGTTAAGGTACCGGCGGCCTGTGCACCTGCGACTAAAGTCAGCGTCGCCGCAGAAAGCACGGCCAGTAATAATGATTTTTTTTCGCCCATGATGACTCCCAAAATAACTTACACGGATGTGTATTCATGCAACGGCGTTGCATGTGGAAATCCTCTGGTGGTTAATAGTTAACGCAAAAAAACGGCAAGAAAAGCCGGTAATAAACAGCGTGCAGGCCGGGTATTATGTTTTCCCTTCACAACGGAGCGGAGCCCTGACCTTATGTGCATGATGAAAAACGCAGTCATGGTTAAATATAAGTTAATAAATTTACCTTAAGGGACTCTTTTCATTATTTTTGTCAATAAGGATAAAAATTCTATAAATTACAAATTATAAAATTTTAATCCTGTTTATATTGATTTTTATTGGTTAATTATTGTGTTACCTAAACAAAAAGATGAGGGTGTTTAACATTTACTTTTGTATGGACATGGGTTTCTTTCCGCGATTGGTTAACAGTGCTACTGATGTTTACCGCGCAGCGCCAGCAACACCAGCAGCGCAGAGAACAGCGTAATCGCCATCAGACACAACAGTAAGGGATGCAATGAGACGGCATAAAGCTGCTGAAGCTGTGCCGTACTGGCTTGTGTAATAAGCTGCTGTGCCACGGTAAGATTACCGGTCGCCAGCCGTTGCGCCGCCTGGCTGATGGCCTCCGGACTGATCGCATCGCCGGTAAAGCGAGCCGCCAGTGCGTTGTGCGTTAACATCGACAGAATAGCGGCGACAATCGCCAGCGAGATGCCTTCTCCGGCCACGCGTGTGGTGCTGAAAATGCCGGTTGCCATGCCCGCCCGTTCTTTCGGCACGACGCTCACCGACAGTCCATCCATCAGCCCCCATGGCAAACCGGTACCGATGCCGACAACCACCATCGGCGCAATCATGCCTGTGACATCCTGCGCCAGCACCGCCTGACTGAGCCAGCCCAAACCGGCGGCGGCAATCACCAAACCTGATGTGCACAACACGCCTGCCGAAATCCAGCGCGTCAGCCACGCGGCCAGCAGTGGCACAATCAGCATCGGGACAGAAAGTGCCATCATCATCAGCCCGGCGCGTTCTTCGCTCAGTCCGGAGACCCCGATAAACAGCATCGGCAACACCACCAGCAGCACCACGAAACAGAAACCCGTCGCCAGCGGAAGTGCCTGCACACCGATAAAACGGATATAACGGAACAGGGATAAATCCAGCATCGGGTTTTTCACCCGCAGCTCAACAACCACAAATACCGCCAGCAACAGCGCCGCGCCTCCCAGCAGGGAAAGTACCCGTGTACTGTGCAGACCAGACTGTGGAATTTCCATCAGCGCCCAGGTCAGCAATGCCAGCATGGCGGTAAAGGACAGCGTCCCCGGCCAGTCGATGCCGGATGCCTGCGGATTCCGCGTTTCACGCATTTTTCCGGCGCCCGTTATCAGGGAAAGAACGGCAATCACCGTCGCGGAGAAAAACACCGAACGCCAGCCGAAGTTTGCGATAAGCACGCCTGCGAGAAAGGGGCCGAAGGCCAGTCCGACGCCAAAACTGCTGCCCATCAGGCTGAAAGCCCGGGTACGCGCTGGGCCATCGAATTCCTGCGCCAAAGCAGCCGCACCACCGGCCAGCGCACCGGCAGCAGCAATACCCTGCGCGGCGCGCAGTAAATCAATCCACAGCAAACTGCTGCTGAAAGCCTGGAGTAACGACAACAGCGCAAACAGAGAAACGCCGCTGACGAACACTTTTTTGCGCCCCAGTTCATCGGCCAGCGCCCCGGCCGCCATCAGAAAACAGCCGAATGTGAGCATGAACGAATTGGTGATCCAGCTCAGTGCCTGCGCGCTGCCGCCGAGTTCACGGGCAATGGCGGGTGTTGCCACCGCACCGCTGACAAAATTGAGCGGCAAAATTACCGCCGCCAGACACACGGTAAATAGCACCTGCAGGCTGCCTGATGAAGATGAGGTCATTGTTCGCTTTCCTGATATTGGGGTATAACAGTGATGATAAATTGTCTTGAATATGGCGGAAACAGGTTGTAAGTCCGAGGATTGCGGACTAAATCGCTCGAATAAACAGGAGTGAAAATGGAAAATCTCAACGGCCTGCTGGCCTTTGTTCGCGCTGCCCAAAGTCAGAGTTTTGCCGCAGCAGCGGAGCGCATGGGCATTTCGGCCTCGGCGGTGGGGAAAAGCGTGGCGCGCCTTGAGGAAAAACTCAGTGTGCGGCTCTTCAACCGCAGTACGCGGCGTATCAGCCTGACCGATGAGGGCCAGCTATTTTTTGAACGCTGCCAGCATATTGTTTCGCAACTGGAAGAGGCAGAACAGGAACTGGTACGGATCTCCGCTGTGCCGCGCGGCAAATTACGCATCACCGCGCCGGCTATCGGCTATCGCATACTGCTGCCGCATTTGCCGGAATTCCGTCAGCGTTATCCCGATGTTGAGCTGGATCTGGATTTCAGTGATCGCATGGTGGATGTCATTGATGAAGGATTTGATATCGCCATCCGCAGCGGCGAACTGAACAGTTCGCAGATGATGTCGCGCCGCCTCGGGCCGTTTCGTTTTGCGATTGTCGGCGCGCCACATTATTTCGCCAGGCATCCTGCGCCGCTTACGCCTGACGACCTTTATCAGCACGCTTGTCTGCGCTACCGCTTTCCGGGCAACGGACAATGGCAGGAATGGGAGATGACCAGCGTGACGCCGCCGGAACTGCCGCTGGCACTGAGCAGTAATAATCTGGAGTCGATTTTACAGGCGACGATACAGGGACTGGGGCTGGCGTATGTGCCGGAATTCATCGTGCGGCCATATCTTGAATCCGGTGAGCTTATTTCGGTACTGCCTGCGTATCTTAAAGAAGGCGGGAAGTTTTCGGTGGTCTGGCCAAGCAGCCGCCATATGCTGCCAAAAGTGCGGGTGTTTATTGATTTTCTGACCGAAAAACAGGTCCTGGGAGATATCACATCCGCATAAAAAAACGGGGCACAAGGCCCCGTGAGATGTTTTAACGCGCATCAGAACATGTCACCAAGAGATCAGATTTGCTTCCACTGTGACCATTCGCCGGTAAATTCGGCTTTGCCCGGCTGATTGCCCTGCGTCCAGTAGTTGGCCTGGTAGTCTTTACCGTTCAGGCTGACTTTGTCGCCGGTGTTGTACACTTTGCTGGCATCCCAGGTGGCATATTTGCCTGCCGGAGAAGGCGTTGGTGTAGGTTCTGGCGTTGGCACAGGCGTTGGCACAGGCGTTGGCTCAGGGGTCGGCTCCGGTGTCGGTTCCGGTGTTGGCTCTGGCTCAACGGCTGCTTTACCCAGCACTGTTACCACGATGCTTTTCGATACCGATTTTTCACCGTGTTCATCGGTGACTACCAGTGTGAAGTTGAAGTCAGATTTACTGACCAGCTCTGGTGCGGTGAAGTCTGCGGAGACCGCATCGTACGAGGACAGTGCGATGGCGGCTGGTGCAGTCCATTTGTAGGTGAGTTTATCGTTGTCTTTATCGGCAGAACCTGCCGCGCTCAGACGCACTTTGGCACCGCTGAACACCTGCAGGGCAATATCACCGGTAGGCGCAGTATTGGTTTCTGAAGGGACTTCATCTTCCGGAACCTGACCGTCGATATTGACACCTTCAAAGTAGAAAGGCGCCATATCGATAACCTGATTCTGGATAGTACAACCCAGACCTTCGCGTGCCGCATTGACCAGCAGACCGTTGTCCTGATCGATAGTCCAGGTGAACAGTGCGCCCAGTCCTTTTTCAACCACATAACGGCCTTTTTCACGCACGGTACGTGGGGTATCAATGGACATGAAAATGCCGGTGTCTTTGTTATAAAGATAATCAGCATCAGCGACCTGATCGGTATACACCTGGAAGCCATTGCGTCCTGACTGATTTTCCAGATCCAGGTAGTTATTCACCATGTCGTACCATTCGGTGGTACCGCTTTCGAATGTACCGACGGTGGTTTTACCTTCAACAGGAGTATAGGTACCTTCTAAAGGAGAATAGCTTTCCAGTACCGCATTTTGCGCGTTACGGGAATAGGCCGCATAGCCGACATTCATGCGGTCAGCCGGGAACCCTTTCGACAGCAGATAGTTAATGATGGTGTCAATGCCCCAGCCGCCTTCAACCAATGCATGTAAATTGGTGTGATGCGACAATTTTTCTGCCCACGGCGTACCGAAAAAGTCATAGGTCATCAGGTTAACGCCGTACAGACCGGCTTCAAGCAGGGCCGGAACGTTGGATTTTTCCAAAATAGTGACCACGGCGGAGCTGGCAATACTGATTTTTACATCAGAACGTTTGATGGCGGCCATCTGTTTGGTGATTTCAGCAATCAGCAGCGCATAGTTCGCGCCATCATTATCATCATACGGGTTGTTATTCCCGGTGTTGCCCGGGTATTCCCAGTCGATATCCACTTCGCTGAACATCGGGAAACGGGTGAACAGACTGGCAATACTTTTCGCGAAGATGGTACGACTTTCTGCGGTTTTTGCCATATTGTGGAAGCCGTTACTTAACGTCCAGCCACCAATACTCATCGAAAGCACCAGATCATGACCCACTGCTTTGGCGCGTTTTTGCAGGTCACGTAAGCCACCGACCAGACCTTTTACATTGGCTTGCGTCGCGGTGGCCGGAGAAAGTTCCACCCAGCCCGGATTGTCCAGGTTGTTATTGACGGAGGAGCCAAAGTCACCCCACGGATCCAGGAACGTCGCCTGATGGGTGGTTTTACCCAGTTGTTGTGCGGCATTGGCCACGGTATTGGCTTTTTCACCCTGGTCGCCAACAATCCCAACGAAACCAAGGATGATTTTGTCGTAAGCAGTCGGTGGAATGTTTGCGAGGTCAAAACCACGGCCGCGGGCTTCTTTGCCTGCCTGCGAATTCTGCAGACGGCCATCATATTGTGACCAGTCGGTGTAATAGCCAAATACTTTTGGCTTATTCGCCGTATTGTATTTGTTATAAACCGGTTTCGTCACACGTGCCGACGTATAGCTGTAATTTTCAGTTTCTGTGGCTGGATTAAAACCGTCCAGAGTATAAGAGGACTGGGTTAACTCGTCGGTCTTAATGATTTTGCTGGTAGACATAGTATTTTCCTAAATTTTGAATGAGTACATAAACAGCCGGTTGCTGCTGGTGGATATATTCGATCCGGAAATAAAAACCGACAAATCATATTGAGATATAAATAAAATTGACTAATATAAAATTCATGGTTGTTTTTTGAACGGCGAAATTTAGCGGGTTTTATCGTCATCAATAATCACGTTGATGATAAAAAGACATATCACAAATTAATCATAAAAAGCATTGATTTTCAGCTTGTTGAATGCTTTCTGCATGTTGAGTGAGAATTAAGTGGTTTTTGAGTTTTACTTAATATCCCCCCGTTTTTTTTGATTCAGTCACATCTTAACTAAAATACTTAATATTAATCCTATTGCCTGTGGTGAAAATAATAAAAACAGATACGCTTAATCATCAGCAAAGATTAAGGGGTAGGTACAAATGGCTGAAATAATGGAGGAGAGAGGATGATGGCTGTATATCTTATAAATGGCGAATATGTCTTTAATGAAAAAACCAAGGAGTTTAAAAAACTTCACAGTGATGTGAATATTAAACTGACTTCAATGAGATCACGTTGCCTGAGTTATATTATTGAACATGCAAAAGATGAAGTGATCGAAAAAGAGGCCATCTCTGTCGCGTTATGGGGAAGCCGCAGTAAATTCACCAGCGATGCCAGTTTGACCCAGACCCTTTATTTAATCCGCCGCGATCTTAAATTTGCCGGGCTGGATGAATTCTTCATTACTGTGCCGAAATCAGGCATTCGTGTCAGTACCTCGGCCACTGTGGAAGTCATGGAAGAGAAGGTATCACCGGTTAAGAACCTCAGACCGTGGATACTGATGTTTGGTTTTTTGGTGTCGGTACTGTTAATCGGTACCGCGTTGTTTCTGACGTTTCAACTTTAACTGTTGTCCGGAGGAAGACCTTATGTTTACCAACCCTGTGATTAATTCCGTACTGAAAAACGAAGGTGGCTATGTAGACCACCCGAATGATACCGGTGGCCCGACGCATTGGGGTATCACCGAAAAAACGGCCCGCAGTTATGGCTATACCGGAAAAATGACCGATTTCACGAAAGAAGATGCTTATCTGATCCTTGAAAAGAATTACTGGTATCAGCCGGGATTCGACAAAGTGTATGCCATTGCGCCAGGTCTGGCGCTGGAACTGTGCGACACCGGCACCAACATGGGACCGGCAGTGGGTATCCGATGGTTGCAGCGCTGGCTGAATGTATTTAATCACGGTGAAGCATATTATGGTGATATCGTCGTGGACGGCAAAATCGGCCCCGGTACGCTAAAGGCGTTAACACAGTTCATTGAGAAGCGTGGCACCGAGGGAGCGGGCGTGTTAATCACTTCTATTAATTGCAGTCAGGGGCAACGTTACCTGGAGTTGGCAGAAGGGCGTAGTGCGAATGAGTCGTTTGTTTACGGCTGGATGAAGGGGCGGATAACGCTTTAAATATGCTCGGAATATGTGATTAATACGCACGCAACTCAAAACGCTTCACAATATTAAAGGTGGATTTTTATGAAAACTGAATGCATAAAGAGCTGTATTATTTATTTCGAAGCAAACGCCCCCTTTATCTGGAGAGTAAATAATGAACGAGTCAAGTACAATTAACTTTGATTACAATCTTATCAAGATAATGAATGAAGTGATTGTTTCTGGGAATATTTCAAAAGCAGCAGAAAATCTGAATCTTACACCTTCTGCAGTAAGCTTATCGATAAATAAGCTCAGACGACATCTGGGTGAAGAACTGTTTTACCGCACGGCCACGGGTCTGAAACCCACCGCCACTGCGCTGGATATCCATGATTCTTTTGTCAACGCCATTACGATTATTGAAGATGTTTTACAGTCCTCAAGAACCGAAGGGCCATCGGGTGCCATATTGCGGGTAATGTGTCCGGATGTTCTGGAGGACTATTATTTTAACCGGATGTATAAGAACGAAAGTGGAAAGTCAGTAAAGGTCGAATTTTCTAATTCAACGAATATTAAGAGTGATGAAATGGTAAGGAGTTTGTTACAGGCAAATATCGATGTTGTTATTTCGCATCATGCTCTGAATCATGAGAAAATCACCTCAATAAAAATTGATGCCATGGATGAGTTTGTTATCCTGTGCGGTGCCAGCAGTTTATTGTCCAACCAGAGAGAACTGGCGTTAATGCATTACTACGCATTACCTCACGCTGTCTATAACGACGGTATTTATAATGATTTTACCGGTCTTCTCGGCACGACGTTGACGATTAATGCACCTTACGCGGGTCTGGTTAAAGTCATTTACCGCTCTTCTTCCATCAACGGTATCATCAGCGCGCTCGAACGCAGTGATATGCTCACTGTGTTACCCAGGGTGCTGGCGGATTACTTTATCAGGGAGCGGCATTGCAAGTTAAAGTGCTTTGATCTACCTAAAGAAATTTCAATAAAGGACTCTCCGGTCTACATGAATTACCTTTCAAACAGCAGTAAGCGACGCTATGTTCATCTGGTGATGTCACAGCTGAAAAGCGCGGAATCAATATGAAGGATGTGGCAAGAAATGCGGTTAACGTGATTTAAGAGAGTGTTTGTTTATTTTTTAATGATTTTTTTTTAATAAAAAATCAGCACCGGATTATCAAAATTAATTATTGATCTGAAGTGATTATGGCTTTGATGATGGCCGGATTATCATTGTCGCAGTTATCTCAATCTTTATTAATTAATCTATGAGGTTTTCGTCATGATCAGTCTTCATGCTAAAGAAGTTGTGTTTATAGAATTTGAGTTATTAGTTTCTATATTAGTTATGTCATCCTGGGGTGGCCTGGTGCGATTTATCATGCGCTGCAAAAGTAAGCCCACTGTGGAGGATGTTTATAAATGTTTTGCGCAAATCGTTGTGTCGTGTTTCACAGGTTTCCTGCTAAGCATTGTTTTCATCGAAAGGGATATGGGTTTTAATATGATCCTGATGACCTCCGGTATAGGCGGTGTGTTAGGCGGGCCACTATTAATTCTGGCAGGGGACCGGGTGAAAAAATTAGCGGGAACTTTTACACTGGCCCAACGGTAAACAACTTTATTCACTAAGTATTCAAAGTTTGTTCATAAGTATGTGGACTGATTCCGGGTGATCAGTCCGCATTTTTTATTGTTCTTCGAATAAATTTATAAGTGGTTTTTGATAAATATCATCCGTTTTTTATGATGTTTATGGCTTTGTTTTTATTAGCCTGTATGCGCTTATGCGATTAGCCTTTTAACTGACAGGGCAGGGGGTAGTACAGAAACTCTGACCGGTTAATGTTATGCAGAAAATAACTTTCAGCATTTAACTTCGACTATTTATATAAGGTTGTCCTTATGCGCAGAACTAAAGATAAATACCTTTTGAATCTTATTACACTTTCCTGTCTGATGGCCTGTGTTGCTCCGGCAATGGCAGCCGATACGTCGGACCCCTATGTCATCAAAGAAAGTGATCTGATTAAAAAAGAAAACAGCCTGACTCAAAACCCGCTGATGCAGGAGGTTAAGGCGTCTATCCGCACACTGGATAATGCTTCCGTCGATAAAATCGCCCCCGGCCGCAGCGATAACCCGGCTAACGTGAAGCGGGTGGACAGCATTCTGGGCAGTGATAAGTGGGAACACATTTTCCCGCTGCGTGACCCGAGCTATACCTACACCAAATTCCTGCAGGCCATCGGCAAGTTCCCAGCCGTGTGCGGAACGTATACCGACGGACGCGATTCGGATGCCATTTGCCGTAAGGGCCTTGCCACCATGTTTGCACACTTCGCACAGGAAACCGGCGGCCACGAGAGCTGGCGCCCGGAAGCCGAATGGCGTCAGGGGCTGGTCTATCTGCGAGAAATGGGCTGGAAAGAAGGGCAGAAAGGCGGCTATAACGGCGAATGTAATCCGAATGTCTGGCAGGGACAAACCTGGCCTTGCGGCAAAGATGCCGACGGCGATTTTGTCAGCTACTTCGGTCGCGGTGCCAAACAACTTTCTTATAACTATAACTACGGCCCGTTCTCCGATGCGATGTTCGGCACGGTCAGAACCCTGCTGGATAAACCGGAGCTGGTGGCTGATACCTGGCTGAACCTTGCCAGTGCGGTATTCTTCTACGTCACGCCGCAGGCACCGAAGCCGAGCATGCTGCATGTGATCGACGGCACCTGGCAGCCGAACGATCGTGACAAAGCCAACGGTCTGGTGCCGGGATTCGGCGTGACTATTCAGATCATCAATGGCGGTGTTGAGTGCGGTGGCTCGCAGGAAATCGCGCAGGGCCTGAACCGTATCTCCTACTACAAAAGCGAAGCGGAATACCTGAAAGTGCCGGTTCCGGCTAATGAAGTGCTGGGCTGTAAAAACATGAAACAGTTTGATGAAGGTGGCGCCGGTGCGCTGCCGCAGTACTGGGAACAGGACTGGGGATGGTCATCAGAAACGCCAACTGGCCTGACGTATTCCTGTCAGCTGGTCGGTTATCAGACACCGTTCTCCGCGTTCAAAGAGGGCGATTACAAACGCTGCGTCCAGCACTTCTTTAACGTGAAAGTGGTCGATGATGCCGGTAAAGAAGAAGCGGTGACACCTGCTCCTGAACCGACGCCAGCACCAACACCGGAACCGACACCAGTCCCGGCTGACGGTAATTCAGCGCCGGTGGCAAAACTCTCCGGTCCGATTGGTGATGTGGAAAGCCAGGCGAATGTGACGCTCAATGCAGCAGAATCTACCGACGCTGACGGCGATAAACTGACCTACAGCTGGTTGCTGCCGAACGGGTCCACCCTCGCCGGTAACGATCGTGAATCGCTGAGTTTTGTCGCACCCGTGGTCACCGCTAAGCAAAGCTTCAACTTTACCCTCACCGTGTCCGACGGGAAGAAAAGCAGTGTGGCCACCTACGTGCTGACGGTCACACCGAAGGTATTGCCGATCCCTGATGAAGGCACCAGCATCGGCTGCGCTGACAACTGGGATGCCGGTAAAGTGTATAACGGCGGAGAAAGTGTTAACTGGAAAGGTAAGGAGTATCTCGCGAATTACTGGACTCAGAACAATGAGCCAGGTAACCCGTCGTTCACTGGCGAATGGTCACAGTGGAAAGAGATCAAAGCCTGTAAGTAACGTGTAAGTCATTAACAAATCAATGGCAAGTCCGGTTTCCGTTCATCGGGGAAAACTAAAATGGGTGCGATTTCCGCGCCCATTTTTTTCATCCCTGCTGGCCGCGTTTGTCCAGCCATCTCCCCGTTTCACCCAGTGCTTCATCAAGATTTTCGCGACCAAAACCGATACGCAGGAAATCTTCCGACACCCTGTTCAGTTCTGATGCGTAGGCGACAGAAGGGATCACCATCACACCGGCTTCTTCCACCAGTTGTGTGGCAAAGGCTTCTGCGCCTTGCTCACCGGTAAAACGTGGGAACGCCAGCACACCGGCTTTCGGCACGCTGAGCCTGAACAGGTGCGGGTATTGCGCCAGAAATTGAGTCAGTGTTACGAGCTGGCGGCGCGAGCGTTCCATCACCCGTTCAAGGATCGGTGCGCGGGCATTGAGTGCCACCGTGGTGAGAAACTCGCCGGGCATGGAATTACAGATCGACAGATACTGCTTCATGCGCTCGAGTTCCCGCATCCACGCTTTATCCTGGCAGGCCACCCAGCCGATGCGCAGCCCCGGTAATCCGTAAGCTTTGGAGGTCACGTTCAGCGAAATGCCACGTTCGTAAATATCCGCCAGTTGCGGCAGCCGGTCAGCCGGATCAAACTCTGTCAGCCGGTACACTTCGTCCGAGAAAATCCAGATCCCGCGATCGCGGCATAACCCGACCAGTTCGTCGAGTTGCTGACGGCTAATCAGCGCGCCGGTCGGATTGTGCGGAAAGTTAATCACCAGCACTTTGGTATTGGCGCGCAGCGCGTCGCGGACTTTGCCGGTATCCAGCGCCCAGTCGTTATTTTCATCAAGCGCCACGCCGGTGACGTCACACAGCGATAACGGCACGCTTTCCAGCGACTGATAATTTGGGGTGATCACCACGGCGTGATCGCCGGATTTGAGCAACATCTGAAAACTGGCGTAAATCGCTTCGTCGGCACCGGCAAAACTGATGACGTCCTGCGCGGTGACATTTTTATAGGTCGAGGCGATGGCGTCGAGCAGTTCCGGCGTTCCGCGCAGTGGCGGATAATCCAGCATGGTCTGCATGAACGGCGCGCGGTGTTCTTTCCCTGCCAGTTCAAATAACGTATCCAGGCTCATCGATTCAGGATAGGAAGAGGACAGCGGAAAACGTACAGCGTGTTCGAGGCGCGAGAGATAGCTGATTAAACGGAAATCTTCAGGAAAAGCCATGATATACCTGCGATAAGAAGTCAGAGCATTTGAAAATAAAAAGTTTAGCGGCGGTGGCCTTGCGCAAAGCGGCGCTCAAGGCGGCTTTGCAGCAGTTCCAGCACGATCGACATAATCCAGTATATTGCCGCCGCAGTCGCCAGCATTTCCATATAACGATAGGTGCTGCGCCCGTAGGATTGCGCCAGAAAATTCAGCTCCCACAGCCCCATCAGTGACACCAGAGACGAATCTTTCAGCATCGAAATAAACATCGAACCGGCGGGCGGGATAATGATGCGCAGTGCCTGCGGCGCGGTGACGTGAACGGCCACCGTCCAGCGTGACACGCCGAGCGCCAGCGCGGCTTCCTGCTGACCGCGCGGCACCGAGAGCACGCCGCTGCGGATAGTTTCCGCCAGATACGCGCCGTAGTTCATCGACAGAGCGATAATGCCCGAGCTGAGCGCCCCGAGCACAATTCCCACCTGCGGCAGCGCCAGATAGATAATCAGCACCTGCACCAGCAGCGGCGTGCCGCGAAACAGCGAGGCGTAAAACGTCGCACAACCAAACGCCAGCGCATTTTCAGACATCCGGCCGAGCGCGGTAATCAGGCCAATCAGCAGACAGAAAAACATCGAGCAGGCGGTGATCATAATGGTCAGCGCCGCGCCCTGAATAAAGCCGTCCGGCGACAGGCGCAGGCCAAGCAGGAACGGCAATTTCTGCCCAATCAGGCTCCAGTCCAGCCCCATTTTGCTGAACGCGCCGAGCAGCAGGCTGAGCAAAATCAGCCACGTCAGCCCGGTTTTAAATTTAAACGCATGTGCGTGGTGCCAGCGCTCCGGCGTTTCCACTTTCGGCTGGCTGTCCGGGATTTGTGGCATTACGGTACCTCGTGGGTAATATCTTCACCCAGCCAGTGCTGAGAGATTTTCGCCAGCGTGCCATCGTCGCGCAGCGATTTGATGGTATCGGCCACTTTCTTGTCCCATTCGGCGTCACCTTTGTCGGTGGCTACCCAGTTCGGTTCAGCATAAAGCTCGGTGACAATTTTAAACACCGGCGCACGTTTGATGCGGGCATTCGCGGTGGCTAAATCTGACACCACGCCGTCGAGGCGCACACCCGGCCCGAGCGCCAGATTCTGGAACGCCACTTCTTCGTCACTTGGGATCACGTGTACGTTATCGAACGGGAATGTGATGGGCTTGCTGCCCGGGATCACCAGCGTTTTTTGCAGATAGGTTTCGTAGGTTGAACCAATGCCGACGCCAATCTTTTTATTGCTCAGATCGGCCGCCGATTTAATGCGGTCGTCTTTCTTATTGACCACTAAGACCGCCGGAGAGTTGTAATACGGCGTCGGAAAATCCAGTACTTTGGCGCGCTCGGTGTTTGGCGTCATCGAGCAGATACAGGTATCCCAGCGACCCTGCCATTTACCGCCGACAATCGTTTCCCAGCCCGGTGCGATGATTTCAAGTTTTACGCCCATGCGCTGCGCCACCGCTTTCGCCACATCCACGTCAAAACCGGCCAACTGGTTATTATCATCAATAAAACCAAATGGCGGGTAATCGTTAACGATCGCATTGCGCAGCACACCGGTTTGGGTCACGCGATCCAGCGTCGCACCGGCAAATGAGGCAGCAGAAAACAGTGTGGCGGCAAGGAGAGTCACAGCTACAAACGGAGTGCGCATAAATGGAGTTCCTTAAACGTAACCAGAATGGGAATTTATTGTGAAAACCTACACTAACTTTTAGACGTATAGAAGTCTAAATTAAACCTTTTCTGACTTACAGTGAACTCTGCGGGAAATCCTCCCAATGACAGCGCATTACTTCAATCCGGGGGTTAACTCAGTAATCCCGCTCCGACGTTAATGGACAACCCTAAAATCGCCAGATTAAAGACAAAGGAAATGACCGACTGCAACAGGGCAATCTGGCGCATATCGGTGGTGCCGGTCGCGACGTCGGCGGTTTGTGAGGCGACGGCGATGGTGAAGGAGAAATAGAGAAAATCCCAGTAGCCGGGCTGCTCAGGCTTTTCCGGGAAGATCATCGGCGTGATGTCTTTTGTCTGCCGCAGATAGTGATGATGCGCGTAATGCATGGCGAAAGAGGTCGGCAGCAGCGCCCACGAGGCAATCAGCGTAGTCGCGGTCAGCAAGATATGCAGGGTTTTTGCGCTTCCCGTCAGCGCTTTAAGGGAGCCGAGTTCCATCAGGATCGCCAGAATGCTCACCAGGCAGGTGAGCGTGACCAGCGTCAGCACCAGACTGGCGCTTTCATCCTGCGTCTTAGCGATGTGCGGGATATCCTTCGCTTCGGTGCGAAGCATGCGAAACCACAGGAAAAACAGATACATCCATGCCAGCACATTCCAGCCAATCATCAGCCGCTGCAAAATTCCCAGATGCGGGGGAAGCGCGAAGAAGCAAATCAGACCAGCAACAATAGAAATCAGTAAACGGCCACGAACGTGCAGATAATGGCGCAGAGAGAAACTCATGATGTCAGGCACCTGGTAAAAGAAACGGGGATAGATTAACTGTAGTCGCCGGGGGCAATATCCGGCGTGCAGACTTATGCGCAATTTCTTCCAATACCCCGCCGCAGGGGAGTGTTTAAGTAGTTTCTCTCCATTGCGCTCAAGGGTTTGAAACTATGTTTACGACATCATTTTGGCCAGCCGCCCCGGCATATCAGGTATCCATGATGGATCTGGATGCCCCGGAAAATTTAAGTCCTAAAGCTTTGCAAACGATTCATTATTGCCTGCGTCTGACCGAAGCCATCAACCAGCTGGAAGCGGCCTGTGAAAGCCGTTTGCTGGATGCCCTGCGTGAAGAGATGTCGATTCAGTGTTTCCGTTTAGCGCCGCTGTTTGAGGATCCCGATACCCGGCGCGGACTGTTTTTACGGGCGGAAATGCTGGCAGATGACAGTTGCGGAAAAACGGTATTACCGCAAATTGCTGGCCTGAAGGAACAGCAACTGGTGCTGGGCATCGGTAACACGTCCACCTGGGTGGGGAAATCCAAACAGAGTTTTTATTCGTCGTGGTTTGGTGAACCTGCCCCGGTTTTGCAGGAAGTTTCCGACGTGATGGACAGCCTGTTTCCGGAAAGCTTACTGTATCTGCAAAAGGAAATCGCCGCCGATTTACTGGCGATGCCAGGCTGCGCATACAAAATTATCAACCTCTTTGGCATTGCCGGTGAAGCCAATACCTATCCGAAACATTTTGCCTATTTCTTCCCGGAAGACGAGGGGCTGAAGTATTCGCCGGTCAAACGCACGGTGGTGTTTGCCAATACGTATCAGCAATTGTTCGAGCTGTTTTCACGTACCGAAGCCGCCAAAATGGGCTGGGCCGAAGACATGCTGCCAGACAGTGATGTGTGCCAGCGTTATCTGATTGCCTGGTTCCGCGGGCACGACCTCGGGCATTCTCTGGTGCGTAACGAGAACGTCTTTCCGAAACTCAGCAAAATTGATCGCTGGGGATCGATGATAGTGCAGGAAGCGCTGGCCGATCAGTTTGGTTTGCTGATGTGCCTCACGCCGCAGGTGGCCACCGGTTTGCAGCTCGACCGGACCGTGCTGGCGCGGATCTATTTCCTCGAAATGTTGCGCTATCTGCGCCGCGGCCCGTCAAGTTATCCGGATGCTGGTGCGGCCTGGATCCAGTTCAACTATCTGCGCGAACACGGTTGCATTGAGCTGTCGGCGGAGACGCTTGATTTCCATCCGGCGCTGTTTTACCCGCAAATGGCCGATCTGACCCGCCTGATGAGCGAAGCGCTGCTGGGGGGCGATGCGGAGCGTGCGCAGGCGTTCATGCTGCAACATTGTCCGCACACTAATCCGGAAGATGTCGAAATCCTGATGGCACGCCTCGGTACAACCAATGACATGATTGAATACAACCAGTTAATTAAGAGAGTCCCGTTATGATGCCGTTTTCAAATGGATTTTTACTCAGCCTGTCGCTGTGTCTGGACATTGGGATTGCTAATATCGCCATGATGACACTGGCGATGCAGCGGGGGTATTTTCATGGATTCTGGCTGGGCATCGGCACCTGCATCGGCGACTTAATTTACGCGGTGCTGGCGCTGGCCGGGATGACCATTTTGCTGCAATACCAGAGCGTGCGCTGGGTGCTGTGGGTCGGTGGTTCACTGATGCTGATGTGGTTTACCTACAAAATGATCCGCGCCGCACTCGCGCCTGCGGAGGATCTGAGCGCCGGTGACAGCGCGCAGCCACGTTCTGTTATTCGGAATTTTGGTCGCGGCATCGTACTGGCGATGTCTTCACCCACCGCTATTTTGTGGTTTGCCGCCGTCGGCGGGGCACTGATCTCCCGCATGGGGCAGGGAAGCACGGCGAATGCCTCGTGGTTCCTGGGCGGCTTCTTTATTGCAGGTGTGTTCTGGACGATGGTGATCTGTTCCGTCGGCAGCCTTGGCGGAAAAATGCTGGGCACCAAAATGCTGAAATATTCGTATGTAGCCTCAGCGGCGATCTTCTCTTACTTTGCGCTGTATGTGGTGATCAGCGGTTATCGGGAGTTCATCTTGGTATAAGTACCTGCGACGCGTGAAGTGACTGAGAATAAAGATGGGGAGTGATCCCCATCATCTTACGGAACGTATTGATGAAATGGCTTTGATCATAAAAGCCCAGCCCTATCGCCACATCCAGCGCATTATTATTTTTACGCAGCTGATTTCTGGCCTCGAGCAAACGCAGTTGCATATGGTATTGCAGCGGCGGCATGCCGATGTGCTGGCGGAACAGGCGGACAAAGTGAAACTTGCTCAGTCCGCTGATTTGCGCCAGCGTATCGAGATGGATTTTGCGGGTCAGATGGTCGCGCATAAAATCGAGCGCCAGCGTAATCGGCCGCAAAGACTGTTCCTGCTCTCTGGCGGGTTCTTCCAGCAATGCCCCCAGCAGCCACAACAAATTTTGTTCCTGATCGTCGTCGTTCAGCGTGCGTTTGTAATGGCACAGTGCCGAAAACAGCGCGGGATTACTCAGCACGCCTTCGGTTAACACCGGCGCGCAGTGATCGGAACGCAGATTGTGATCGACCGACACCTGACGCAGTAAAGCCTGCGGAATATGCACGCTGAGAAATTCGACCTTGTCGTTACCGAACAGCGACGACTGAACGGTGGCCGGGTTGTAAATCGTGATATCGCCGCCGCGCACAAGTTCGGTTTTGCCGTGCAGCCAGATTTCTTCCGTACCAGTCAGATTGGCACTGATGACATATTCGTCGTGAGTATGACGCGGAAATGAAGAATTGCTCGCTGTCAGGTGCGAGCATTCAATCTCATTAGCCATCGTCCATTCAGAAATAGAAAGAGACACGTTGCACTCCGAAAATCTTTGCTGTGCGGAAAAGAGGCTACATTGGTTTTTCTTATATGAAATTTATAGCACAAATTGTTAACCACAAAAGCGAGGAAAATTCATCTCTCATCGCAACAGGCCAAATTTTCAGATTTTGCCCATTCGCCAATCCGGGCAGCGGGACCCGGCGGAATGTTGTATGAATGTTGATTAATAGCCGCAGTCGTTATTTTCACCCACGCGCTGCCGATATTTGATAACGGCAATAACGGGGAATTCATTTTTGTTTTACAGGATAAAAACAATTAGCAAAACCACCGGCAAACGACTTTGACAATACGTGCTCGTTTTGACTGCCTGTTTTATTTATTGACCGTGTTTATTCTTATCCGGCTTGTAAATTCAATACTTAATAAGGCAAAATATGCGCCCCGCAAAACGGGGATGACTCATTTTTCGTTCATTGAACTACGCATTTTTCATTAAGCAAACCTTCAAATACCAGAGGCCGGGCTAAGTACCGGATAGATATTTACTTTCAGATACCGACAGTCTTGTCGCAAGGAATCATAAATGGTGCAGCACTCTTTATATGCAGCGTTCTCCGTCATGGGAAATCAACATCATGTCGGATAACCTCGTCACAGGGTCCCCTTCCCGCGTGGAATTACGTAAAAGTCTTACGCTGATTCCGGTTGTCATGATAGGTCTGGCCTATATGCAACCCATGACACTGTTCGATACGTTCGGTATTGTCTCCGGCCTGACGGACGGCCATGTGCCGACGGCGTATGCTTTTGCGCTGATCGCCGTGCTGTTCACCGCGCTGAGTTACGGCAAGCTGGTGCGCCGCTATCCTTCCGCCGGTTCTGCGTATACCTACGCGCAAAAAGCCATTCATCCTGTGGTCGGTTTTATGGTCGGCTGGTCGTCGCTGCTTGATTACTTATTCGCGCCAATGATCAATATTCTGCTGGCAAAAATCTATTTTGAAGCGCTGGTGCCGTCGGTGCCGTCGTGGATATTTGTCGTGGTACTGGTCAGCTTTATGACGCTGTCGAATTTGCGCAGTATCAAAACGGTCGCCAACATTAATACGCTGGTTGTTGTCTTGCAGATTGTGCTGATCACGGTGATCACCGGCATGGTGATTTATGGCGTAAATCACGGCACCGGCTATGGCACGCTCGCCAGCACCCAACCGTTCTGGGGTGAAAATGCGCATACCGTGCCGATGATTACCGGCGCGACCATTTTGTGTTTCTCCTTCACCGGTTTTGACGGCATCAGTAATTTGTCGGAAGAAACCAAAGACGCAGAACGGGTGATCCCGCGGGCGATATTCCTGACCGCTTTAATTGGTGGCGTGATCTTTATTGCGGCGACCTATTTCCTGCAACTCTATTTCCCGGATATCTCCAGCTTTAAAGACCCGGACGCCTCACAGCCGGAAATCATGCTGCAGGTGGCAGGCCGGGCGTTCCAGTTTGGCGCGCTGATTTTCTCCAGCATCACCGTGCTGGCCTCCGGTATGGCAGCCCACGCGGGCGTTTCCCGCCTGATGTATGTGATGGGCCGTGATGGCGTGTTCCCGAAACGCTTCTTCGGCTATATCCATCCGACATGGCGCACCCCGTCTTTCAACGTGCTGCTGGTCGGCGCCATTGCCTTGCTGGCGATTAATTTCGATCTGGTCACCGCCACGGCGCTGATTAACTTTGGTGCGCTGGTGGCATTCACGTTTGTGAACCTGTCGGTGATTTCGCAATTCTGGATCCGCGAGCAGCGCAACAAAACCGTTGTGGATCATATTCAGTATTTGCTGTTGCCGCTGTGCGGTGCGCTGACCGTTGGTGCGTTGTGGGTGAATCTGGAAGAAGGCTCGATGGTGCTCGGCCTGATCTGGGGCGCAATCGGCTTTATCTATCTGGCCTGCATGACCAAAAGCTTCCGCAATCCGGTACCGCAATACGAAGACGTAGCGTAACTCATCACTGGTGTGAAAATGGCTCCTGCGGGAGCCATTCTTGTTTCTGCCTACTGAATGCCGAACCCGCGCAGCAGCGCCGTCACTGCTGCTGCCGCAATAATAATCACCATCAGCGGCGCTTTTCTCCAGGCTAAAAACAGCGCCACGCTGACGCCGGTGACCCGCGCGTATCCGGCGAAATGCTGACCTTCGAACAGCGCCGACGTAGCGGCCACCGCCAGCAATAAGGTGGTCGCCGCATCCGATAACATTGTCTGAGTTGCAGGGGAGAAATTCAGGCGTGAACCCAGCCGGTAACCGGCCACGCGCATCAGAAATGTTCCGGCGGCGAGCACCGCAATTCCCGCGATCATCAGGCTGTGTGAGGTCATTTTCGGTTCCTCCACGCCAGCAATCCGAGCAGGGAAAACAGCACCGGCATACCGGCCGGAACGAAAGGCACCGCAGCCAGCGAAATCAGCGCACCGGAGGTAGCGGGTATGCGCGTTCTGCGGCTGCGCAGCGCCGGGAAAATCAACCCCAGCAAAATGGCCGGGAACACGGCATCAAGGCCGATGGCTTTGATATCCGGAATGAACTGGCCGATGTACGCCCCGGCCATCACACTGACCGGCCAGAATAAGGCGATACCTGCACCGCATAACCAGTAGGCGGTTTTGCGTTTTTCATGGGTAGATTGCGAGATGCCAAACACCACGCTTTCATCGTTCATGATGTGACAACCCAGCCAGCTCATGGCTTTGCTGCCGACCAGATCCTTCACCGCAATCCCGAACGGTAAATGGCGCGCATTGACCAGCAATCCGGCCGCCGCCGCCGCAAACGGGCTGCCACCCCCGCCGACGATGGCGATAAATAGAAACTCCGACGCCCCTGCCAGCACCAGCAGCGAAAGCATCAGCGGCACCCACAGCGGGAAACCGCCTGCGACCGCCAGCGAGCCATAAGAAATGCCGACCAGACCATCGGCCAGACACACCAGAAAGATGGCTTTAAGCACATCATTCCCCAACGGTGAAAAGAAACGCGCAGACATAATTTCATCCCATAACGAACAAGTATCCATTATAATGAACGCATCTGCATCGTTCTTCAAGTCGAACGATCGTTCGTTATACTGATCATGAGGCGGTTATGTCACAACCTATTAGTGTTATTTCGAAGGGACTGGTTCGTGAACGCCAGCGGGCTGGTCTGTCACTGGCGGAAGTCGCCCGCCGTGCCGGTATCGCCAAATCGACGCTTTCCCAGCTTGAAGCGGGCAACGGGAATCCGAGTCTGGAAACCCTGTGGGCGCTGTGTGTGGCGCTGAACATTCCTTTTGCGCGACTGATGGAGCCGGAAG
The DNA here is from genome assembly GCF_003263525.1 of Rahnella sp. NRRL B-41462. Taxonomy (NCBI): domain Bacteria; kingdom Pseudomonadati; phylum Pseudomonadota; class Gammaproteobacteria; order Enterobacterales; family Yersiniaceae; genus Rahnella; species Rahnella sp. NRRL B-41462. The sequence goes on from NZ_JYDF01000023.1 coordinate 64,501, forward strand.
TGAATAAAATGCAGGTGATCCGCCGGGGTGAAGGTCCGGCGGTAGTGGCGGAACTGGCGGATTATAAAGCGGTATTACTCGCGACCTGTCCGCCCGCTGCGCGCCGGGATATTTATCTGCTGACCACGCAACCGGGCGCTGACCGTATCTCCAGCCCGCATCCGCAGGGCTCGGTCGAGCACATCATCATCACCCAGGGACGCGCCCTCGTCGGCCTGGTTGACTCACCGGTGGAACTGAATGCCGGAGATTACATTTCCTATCCTGCCGACGTCGAACATATCTTTCGCGCGCTGGAACCGGACACCATGGCGGTGCTGGTATCGGAGCAGAGTTAAGGTTTTGTGTTAATGATCAATCTGTGATCCCGGAGGTACTGCGCGGCAGATATATACAATAAAGAGTCTGGTTGCTGAGTTATTAATGCCCTACAATTTGCGCGGGAATTATTAATGGCTAAGGGATGACATGGCTGACATTGGTGATATTGCAACGCGCATTGCCGGGATTATTCTTTCCCCTGATTCTGTATATGGCCTGATAAACGGTGCACTGACCGTTCCGGTTGATTTTGGATACATGGTGTATGGGATATTTGATACCGGTTCACGTTACATACATGAAACGATGCGAATACGTATGGCGGATGCCATCAGAAACGATATTCTGAATCATCACCATATCTCTGAAGCCGTTAAGCTGGTTTTTACCGAGTTTAATAAATATGTTTCAGAAACTGAGCAAGACAAAATTTACAGGGCGGTTTTTACTTCATTCATTGGACGAATGGGAACCAACATAATAATTGCGCTGATAACTGCCTCAGTATTAGAACGAGTCTCTTTCATCTCTGCCAGTTTTCGCTATCAGCCGATATCTGCATTAACCGGCGTTTTGCTAATAGGAGGCATGACAGAGCGTTCAATACGAACATCAGAAGCTCTTGAAACTGAGGATCCTGAAGTCTATAAACTCCTCAGACCGAGGGATTACGACCTTCTATATTTTTTGTTTAAGCCTTCAGTCCAACCCTTTGTGGACGCGATACATGTCAGAATGACGCAAGGTGAACCCACATTCATAAAAATTATGGATAGCGTGGAGAAGAAGATTAATGCAGCATAATAATATTTTTATCCGCTTTATCCGCTCCTTACTTAATATTGCCTCTAAGATTATCACCTTCACTATTCATCATGCTTTTGAAGCACTTATTGGCCCACTGATCGTTATTGGCTCAATACTTTGCATTATGTTTATCGAACCCTGGCCGGTGAAGTTTGTCAGTATCGGAGTATGGCTGGTGTTCCTCTATTTTCTGTCAAAGGTGATTGATAAAATCACTGGCAGAGATAAACGTGATAATTAATTATCCTTGATAAGGCCCCTCCATTTGCAGGGCTCATATTTGATCCCTGCCTCAGACCGCCTTCTCAAAACGTAATCAGCTTCTTCGTCACGCTATTCTTCAGCAGCAGCATTGAAGACAACACTGAAAGCAGGAAAGTCAGCAGGATGACGAACAGTTTGGCGGTCAGGGAGTTGATCGGGATCCACTGGATTAATAAATTGAAAAAGGTGTAGTGGAGAATATAAACGCCGGTCATGGTTTTCCCCAGCGAACTGACCATTTCACTGACCGGCAACCGCGTGGCGTCCTGTTTCACGCCATTGGCCGCGATAATGATCAATACCACCAGAATATAGACCTGCGATCCGGTCAGAATAAAGCTGTTGCGCTCAAGGTTGAAGATGGAAAAGAAGAAGTGTTTTTCATAATACCAGGTGAAAATATAGACAAAAGGAATGGCGATGGCGGCGATTTTCGCCACCCGCGGGCGACCGTACAGGGCGGAAACCACCGGGTCATATAACAACTGGCCGGTCAGATAATAAAGTACCCAGGTCCAGATGCGGAACTGCGCGGGGGTTGAAAAAGATTTATGGTCAGTGAAATAGATCGCCAGCAGATCATACGCAAAGGAAAAAATCAGCAGGCTGGCGACCAGTGCCGCAAGAATGACCCGTCTTTTAGCCAGCCATTCCACCAGCGGATGAAAGGTGTAAATAATCACCAGCGTAAAGATAAACCACGGCTGAATCAGATAACCTTTCTGGTAAGGCTCCCATAAATAATAAATCGAAAACCAGAAAATGAAGAGGGTTAAGATGCTGCGTATTTTCTTCAGTTGCCATTCTGCCGTGTGCTGTGAACCGGCATCCATATAACCGGTGACCACAAAAAACAGCGGTGTGGCAATGGTGGAAATAAAGGTCAGGAAAGCCAGAATAGTGTCGTAGTTATAATTGTAATTGTCGTAAGTGTTATAAACGGTGAAAAAGGTCACGGCGGTCAGGCAGCCGAGCGTTTTAATAATATTCAGTCCCGTGGTGTTCATTGTGTACGTCGTTGTCCTTCACGATGGAAACAGTTGTAAATCACCGGCAGCGCCAGCAGCGTCAGCACGGTGGCAAATCCCAGCCCGAACATGATAACAACCGCCATGCTCTGGAAAAAGACATCAAGCAACAACGGCGCGAGGCCGAGCACGGTGGTAAACGCCGTCAGCAGGATCGGGCGCAGACGCGAAGTGGCCGCGTAGATAATCGCGTCGGTCTGGTTTTTCTCTTTTTTCTGCTGACCAATTTCTTCCACCAGCACGATGCCGTTACGGATTAACATCCCGCTCAGGCTGAGCAGGCCGATCAGCGCCATAAAGCCAAACGGAATACCGGTCAGCAGGAAGCCAAAGGTGACGCCAATCAAGGCCAGCGGCACGGTCAGCCAGATGGCGATGGCGTTTTTCACCGAGCTGAACATCAGGACGGTAATGATAAACATCATCAGGAAACCAACCGGCAGGGTGGTAAACAGCCCCTGCTGCGCCTCGGCGGAGTTCTCCGCGTCGCCACCCCATTCGATGCTGTAACCGTGCGGTAATTTCAGCGCCTCAACCTGCGGTTTAATACGCGCCAGCATATCGCCGGAGGTTTCACCGCGGGCCGGATCCGGATCGGTCTGTACGGTGAGCACCCGCGAGCGGTCGCGCCGCATGATCAGCGGATCTTCCCATTCAACTTTAAAATCACTGACCACGTTACTCAGCGGAATAAATTGCTGACGCGTCTGGCTCCAGACCATGATATTGGCCATATGATCGACATCCAGTCGTTCCGATGATGGCGGGCGTAAAACAATCGGCATCAGCGTCGAGCCATCGCGGAAAATCCCCACGGTGCTGCCGCTGAAATTCATCTGTAATGCGCTGTCGGTTTCGCCTTTGTCCACGCCGAGTTCACGTCCCAGATACGGCGAAAATACCGGGCGAACCATTTTGCTGCGATCCTGCCAGTCATTACGCACCCCGTCGGCCGCGCCGTCATCGAGGATAATCTTATCCACCTGACTGGCGATATTACGCAACTGGTCGGGATCGGAACCTTTGATTCGCACTTCAATCGCACTGTCACCGGACGGCCCGAACATGATGCGTTTCAGGCTGGCGTTGACTTCAGGATAATGATTGCGGATGTTCTGTTCGGTGCTGTGGGCCAGCGCGGCGATTTTTCGCTGGTCATCCATGCGCACCATAATTTGCGCATAGTTGGAATATTGCCGCTGGCCGTTGTAGGTGAGGATAAAACGCATCCCGCCCTGACCGACGGTGGTGACAGTGTTTTCCACGCCTTCCTGCTTGTTAATATCTTTTTCGATTTCACCGGCGATGCGCGCGGTGTAATTAATGTCCGTGCCGTAGGGCAGCCACAAATCGACGAAGAAAATCGGTGTATTAGAGGAAGGGAAAAAGTTCTGCCGCACGGCACCGAAACCCCATACCGAAGCTACCAGCAGCGCAGCCAGCACGCTGAGCGTGAGGGCCTGGTGTGCAAGCAGTGCGGAAAGCATCCGCCGGTAGACGCGAAATATCCTGCCACCGTAAGGGTCAATCTGTTCGTCCGGTTTTTTATCCGCCACTTTCATATTGGCGAAGGCCCATTTCACCAGGACCGGCGTCAGCGTCAGCGCGGTCACCCAACTGAGCATCAGCGAAATCAGCAGCACCTGGAACAGCGATTTACAGTATTCACCGGTCGAATCTTGTGACAGCCCGATGGGCGCAAACGCCAGAATGGCAATCACCGTCGCGCCGAGCAGCGGCAGCGCGGAACGCTTAATGATTTGCGAGATGGCGTTCATCAGCGGGTTACCCTGCTGGCGCGAAATCAGCACGCCTTCCACCACCACAATCGCGTTATCCACCAGCATACTGAGCGCGATAATCAGCGCCCCGAGCGAAATGCGCTGCAGTTCGATGCCGGACAAATACATGATCAGCAGCGTGCCGAGCACGTTCAACGCCAGCGACACGGCAATAATAATCCCGCTGCGTAATCCCATGAAAATCAGCAACACGCCGACCACAATTGCCAGCGCCATCAGGAAGTTAATGATGAAACCATCGACGGATTTCTTCACTTCAGCAGCCTGATCGTAAAACACTTTCAGCTGGATCCCGGCCGGTTTATCGGCTTCAAGCTGATGCATTCTGGCTTCTATCGCCCGGCCAATGTTCATGACATTCACGCCGGGAATATAAGAGACACCAATGGTCAGCGCATTACGGCCATTGGCGTGATAAATATTGCCCGGATGATCGGTGATCCCCTGCGAGATGGTGGCGATATCACGCAGATAAATGCTGTGCGTCGAACCGGCGGGGCTGATCAGCACATTATTCAGCTCGTCAATATTTTCAAAGCCACCGGTCGGATGCAAACGGATCGACTCGCTGCCGACCGTCATGCTGCCCGCATCTGACACCATATTCTGGCGATTCAGCACGTCGGCAAGGCGCGGCAACGTGACGCCATAAGCAGCCATTTTTGCCCGTGAAATCTCAATGTTGACCTGTTCAGGAAGGATTCCGCCAATCGCGACTTTACCCACGCCGGGCACCAGCACCAGTTCACGGCGCAGTTGTTCGGCATATTTACGCAGTTCCGAGTTGCTAAAGTTGTCGCCATAAATCGAGAAAAAATAGCCGTATACATCACCGAAATCATCGTTCACAAACGGCGGGCTGACACCGGGCGGAAACTGCAACGTGGCGTCGTTGACGCGGCGGCGCAGTTCATCCCAGATTTGCGGCAGTTCGGAGGAGTGATAACGGGAATCGATATTGACGGTGATTTGCGATAAGCCGACGGCAGAAATCGAGGAAATATTATCGACGTAAGGCAGGCGTTGCAGGGCATTTTCCAGCGGCAGCGTGACTTCTTCCTCAACCTGCTGGGATGACGCGCCGGGATATTGCACGGCAACCACCGCGGTTTTAATGGTAAACGCCGGGTCTTCCAGCCTCCCGATATTGAACAACGCAATCAGCCCGCCCACGCCGAGCAGCAGGATCACCAGCCAGATGCGCGTCGGATTATTAATGAAGCTTTCGTTAATTCCCATCACAGACCCCGCTCTCTGGTCCAGATGCGAACCGGCTGCTGAGCGTGTAATTCCCCGACGCCCGCCGCCACCACTCTGTCGCCTTTTTGCAGCCCGGCGGTGATTTCAATGCCCTGAGACGTCAGCTCACCGACAGTGACTTTACGGTCTTCGACGTGCAGGGTATCGCCTTCACCGGCCACTACCCAGACGTGCGCGTCATTACGCTGGCTGCTGTCCGGATTAAAAACGGCTTCGACCGGGATAACCAGCGTACTGACCGGCGTTGCCGTGGCGAGATTGGCCGGATTAACCGTGACGGTGCCGCTTAATCCGGCCACCGCCGGGAAGTTTTCCGGACGCGGCATGACCAGCGTCACCTGCCAGGTCAGCGTATTGGCTTCGCTGCTGGCGGTGTGTTCTTTATAGGTTGCGGTGAATTCCCGGTCGGGAAGGTTGTTGATACGCACCCGCGGGCGGTAATCGACATTGCGTACATCCAGGCTGGTAAACAGATTTTCCGGCACGCTGAACACCACATCCAGCACGTCGGAACGGCTTATGGTTGCCACCGGCTGACCGGCGGCAACAACCTGATGATTGCGCACAGACAGCCGCGCAATGACGCCGCTGAACGGCGCAGTGAGGTTCAGATCGTTAAGTTCTTCCTGCGCAATTTTCAGTGCGGCAGCGGCGGAATCCCGGCTGGCTTTATGCACCTCGAGTTCGGCCTGCGACACCACGTTGCGCCGTGCCAGCGTCTGATAACGTTCAAACTGGCGCTGCGCCAGCGTGGCGGCGCTCTGACGATCGTTAAGGCGCTGACGGGCATCGTTGTTGGTCAGCCGGGCGAGAATTTGTCCTTGTTTTACCGCTTCGCCTTCGCGGACGTCCAGCGTTTGCAACTGGCCTGCACGTTTGAAAGCAATGTCGGTGTTATCACCGGCTAAAATGCGCGCCGGAAAAACGCGGGTGCTGAGCGGGCTGGCGGCTTCTGCCGTCGCAATTTTAACCTGTCGGGGCGGGGAGGGTGTATCCGGGGCTTTCTGGTCACAGGCGCTTATCAGAAATAGGATGAGCAGAGCGGGAGAGAAACGAATGTCCATAATACTTCCCCTCATAAACAACACACGAAATAATAAATTAAGACAGAATATATAAGGACATTTAATGTGCTGTGCCAATATATTATATCTCTGACCTATTCTTATTGAGACTCAGGTTATCTGTTGTTTTTGTTAATCTAATTGTTTTTTCAAAGCCGGGAATTAACACTATTTAACACGGTATATTATAGTTTATACAGCTTTACGTATCTTGCCAGAAATTAACATCACAATTCTTGCATTACCCGCATCATTCATGAACCCTTTCAGGGATCAAGGAGTCAGGCATCATGAATAATCCAGCGCCATATTCCGTGAATAAAACAACAGAAACACTGTGGTATCAGCAAAGCGTAGAAGAAAGCCTTACCGGGCTACAGTCCGGGCCTGACGGGCTCTCACCCGAAGACGCGAAAAATAAACTCCACCATTACGGTCCTAACGTCCTGCCGCAAAAAGAAGGTAAATCTCTGTTTATTAAGTTTATCTCGCACTTTAAAGATATTCTTATCTATATATTATTAGCGGCCGCTGTCGTCACGGCCATTATGGGGCACTGGGTTGATACACTGGTGATATTAGGTGTGGCGGTTATTAATGCTTTAATTGGTTTCATCCAGGAAAATAATGCTGAGAAATCATTGAAAAGCATTCAGAATATGCTTTCCAGTGAAGCGCTGGTATTACGCGGCGGACAACAGGTCACCGTCGGTACCGATGAAATCGTGCCGGGAGATATTGTTCTGCTGCGCCCCGGTGACAAAATCCCTGCCGATTTACGTCTGATTGACGTGCATAACTTACGTGTCGAAGAAGCCATTCTGACCGGCGAATCGACCGTGGTTTCGAAAAAGACCGGGGCGCTGGAAGGTGAGAAGTCGATTGGCGACCGTAAAAATCTCGCATTTTCAGGCACCACCGTCAGTTCCGGTACCGCCAGCGGCGTGGTATTTGCCACCGGTGGCCAGACTGAACTCGGCCATATCAATGAAATGTTGTCCTCCATTGAAGACAACAAAACGCCGCTATTGGTGCAGATAGATAAACTGGGGAAATCCATTTTTGTCATCATTCTGTTCATGATGGTGGCATTGCTGATTTTTGGTTATCTGCTGCGCGACATTCCGTTTGCCGAGCTGTTGCTGTCAGTGATCAGCCTGGCGGTGGCGGCGGTGCCGGAAGGGTTACCGGCGATCATTTCGATTATTCTTTCGCTCGGCGTACAGGCGATGGCGCGTTCCAAAGCCATTATCCGCAAGCTGCCCACGGTGGAAACACTGGGTGCGATGTCAGTGATTTGCTCGGATAAAACCGGCACGCTGACCATGAACGAAATGACCGTCAAGGCAGTGATTCTGGCGGATAATGTCTGGACGGTAGAAGGCAACAGTTACGAGCCGATGGGCAGCTTCTCGATTGCCGGTTCGGCGTCGCCGCTGCCTGCGGATTCTTCGCCTTTGCTGACCCAGTTCCTGCGTACGGTAGATATCTGTAACGACAGCACACTGTCGCAGGATGCGCAGGGGCACTGGGGCATTACCGGTGGCCCGACGGAAGGGGCGTTGAAAGTATTGGCAGCCAAGGCGCATTTGCCAGAATTGCCGTTTAACCTCAGCAGTAAAATCCCGTTCGATTCTCTCTATAAATATATGGCGGTGGCCGGTGAGAAAAATGGCCAGTCGCAGATCATGCTGACCGGCGCACCGGACGTGCTGCTCAAACTGTGTCAGTTCCAGCAGACGCCGGAAGGGGCGGTGCCGCTGGATCACGCCTACTGGGAATCGGCGATCACGCAATATGCCAGTGAAGGATTACGCATGGTCGCAGCGGCCTGGAAGCCGGTCGATCAGCCGGTTGCTGCACTCGATCATCCGGAACTCAGTCACGGCATGGTGCTGATCGGCATTGCCGGCATGATGGATCCGCCGCGGCCGGAAGCGATTGTGGCGATTGGCGAATGCCAGCAGGCGGGGATCCGCGTCAAGATGATCACCGGTGACCATCAGGAAACCGCGATGGCGATCGGTAAAATGCTTGGCATCGGTAACAGCGAGAATTCCATCACCGGCTATGAGCTGGAGCATATGGATGACGCGCAACTGAGAACGGCGGCGAAGCAGTTTGATATTTTCGCCCGCACCAGTCCGGAACATAAACTGCGTCTGGTGAAAGCGTTGCAGGATACCGGAGAAATTGTCGGCATGACCGGCGACGGCGTGAATGATGCACCGGCGCTGAAACAGGCCAACGTCGGCATTGCGATGGGGATTAAGGGTACGGAAGTAACCAAAGAATCCGCCGACATGATCCTGGTGGACGACAACTTTGCCACCATCGCCAACGCGGTCAGGGAAGGGCGGCGGGTTTACGACAACCTGAAAAAAACCATCCTGTTTATTATGCCGACCAACCTGGCGCAGGGGCTGCTGATCATTATCGCCATTCTGATGGGCAATCTGCTGCCGTTAACACCCGTGCAAATCCTCTGGATGAACATGGCGACTTCTGCCACGTTGTCCTTCGGACTGGCATTTGAGAAGGCTGAAAGCCGCGTGATGCGCCGTCCGCCGCGTAACGTCAGCGCACACGTCATGGATAAATACGCCATCTGGCGCGTGGCGTTTGTCGGGCTGCTGATTTCCATCAGCGCCTTCATGCTGGAAGCCTGGCTGCAGCCGCGTGGTTATGAGCCGGAATTTATCCGCACCGTGCTGTTGCAGACGCTGGTTACCGCGCAGTGGGTGTACATGATCAACTGCCGCGATTCGGATAACTTCTCGCTCAGCCGCGGTCTGCTGCACAATAAAGGCATCTGGATTGTCACCCTGGTGCTGTTTGCGTTGCAGGCGATCATTATCTATGTGCCGCTGATGAACACGCTGTTCGGTACGCGTCCGCTGCCGTTCATCTATTGGATCATCGGCCTGATGATCGGTGTGGCGCTGTTTGTGATTGTTGAAATAGAAAAAGTGCTGACCCGCCGCTGGCGCAAAGCGAGTTAAGGCAAGCCCCTGGGATATTTTCCTCTCAGGGGCCTGTATATTACCGCAGAGAAAATACTCACCCGCTCACCTTCCCGCGCTTCAGCAGCCCGCATAAAAAACATCAACCAGCCGAAAGGCTGGTTTTTTATTGCGCATTCACCTCTCTTAATTGTCTGTAAATTCAACATATTGAAAAATTTACTTTTTAATATTTATCCGAGTTATCTGATAGCCACAATGATTTAAATGCTAATTACCCTGATTTATCTGCACGAATTTACGTTAAAAAGGCATTTTTATAAGAATAGTCTTGGTATTAACAGGCATGGATAATCAAATAATTATTATTATTTGCATGAAAATAAAGAATTAATTCTGTTTACCCTATGAGTTAAGAATGTTCTTGGGTAAATTAGGGGTTACTGGCCCGGTTAATCGCTATGCATAAATGTGTATAAAAGAGCAATAGGTTAGTTTTTTTGAGCGGTTTTTCAGATAATGACTCAATAATGAAATTTGAATGTTTAGTTTTCGTAAAAAGCAAAATCTGAAATCACACTTAAAAAAAGTGAAAAATCCTGTTTTAAAACAAAAATACAGACAGTTAAGTGTGTTAATGGAGTTGTTTAAATGAGAGAGATTCTTACTGAGATAGTTCTTAGATTTTGGGGGCGCTTAACCTTAAAAGCGTCGTATACGTCACATTTTGATTCCTAATTAGGAATAATTGTAAGAATGCGCCTAGAAAACAGGCATGCATTTAACGATAAGAAAGTGTAAATCGATCGGTCAAACCTATTGTTAGGTCTTATTATGAGCGAGAAAAACGATTTGAAGAGTTTCGGCTGCGTATTACTCTACGTACAGATACTGAAAAGTTTTAAATATGATTTAGAGCGGATCTAAACATTCTTTTTTCTTATCTCTTTCTGAGAGTGCTTTATTCTTCCCCGGATTAACGAGGCAGAATTTGAGCGTTTTTAAAACCACATAATTAGGCGGCCCAATGCCTCGGGTAATAATCTGGAGTGAGTGCCAATTTACTAAATTGGCGTTGAAAGAAATAATCTCCAAGAAGCTGCCTTACGTAGACAATGTCATCCCATTTGACCAGAACGAAGGGATGAACTTGTTTGCGAAAGATTACTTGATCATCGATCCTTCAGGCGGTGGCTTCCACAGGTGTTATGAGTTTTTAAGAGAAAATCTGAATATATTGGACCCGGAGAGAATTCTGATTGTGTCATCAGCTGTTGATATGTTAATGCTCGAGCTTTTACTGAAAAAGGAGTTCAAGTTCCTTAAGAAGAAGAGTGATCTGGTTGATGTCGAGAGATCAGTTGAGCAATTTATCCGGCTTCAGGGCAGCGCGATTAACAAGGAAGAATTCAATTATAATATTACCAAAATGGAAGAAAAAGTTTTGGTGATGATGATGTCTGGTCTGTCTGTCACCAGCATTTCAAATATTCTAAAGCTCAGTGTTAAAACGATTAGTGTTCATAAATGCAACTCATTAAGAAAAATAGGCGTTGATGCCAGCAGCAGTTCAGCTTTGTTCTTTTTGCACAAACACGCCGTGGGTAACAGAATTGTCAGATAACAAAAAAACTTTTTAAGCTGACCTTGCACAGTGCAGGTCCGCGACAGACATTGCTATTTTTTCAGGGGTATGAAATGCGATCACTCAAAAGAAGTCATCCTGGCTTCCTGTATGAACCCATTGTGTCCGTCTCGGGAGTGATACTTGGTTTTGAGCTGGTTAAGAAAAAGAATACAAAGGAAAGCAACGAGTATTCAGAGGATTACGCATTACCTCTTTCTGCTGAAGAGAAGGTGAAGGACTTCTTCGAGCAGGTCACCACAGCGTGTGTGAATGAAAGTATCTTTGTCGCCAACGGCTTTTTATTGTCGATCAATATTGACTATGAGATTGCGGTGCATATTGCCAGCAATCAGGCGATACAAAAGGTTTTGCAGCAGCACAAATATATAAGACTGGAGGTGAGTGAGGATTTTCACGAATTCAATGCCGGGCAGGAACGTCCTGTGCTTCAGTCTTTAGCTGCATGCTGCCCTTTATGGCTGGATAATTTTGGCGCAGGTAACACCAGTCTTACGCTGGTGATGAGCGAAAAGTTTGAATATATAAAAATCAGTAAGACCTTTTTTTGGCAACACCAGGGAACTCAATCTCTAAGAAAAGTGATCGCCCATCTCAGGCCCTATTGCCGTGGCATTATTATCAATGGTGTCGAGAATTCGCAGCATATTGAGTACTTAAGCGGCAGTGATATTCTTGCTATGCAAGGTGCGTTATGGCTGCCTTATAGTCAGGATGAATTAATACAGTCATTTTTTTGAAAAGAATGACTTTTAAAATAACGCTGTAATAAGCACGAATAGCTAATTACTGCGGTTATTTTAAATGTACGGGAACCTATCGCCTGACCTATTTTTGGCGAGGGGAACCTGTGCGAATTATTACCGGAATTATCGTTTGGCAAATTGGTGGCCGTAAACCAGGGGCGGTAGCATAGCTAAAATATATACCGGTCTTAAATTGTACAATAATTATTTTCTATTGATATACTCAAAGGGCCCATTGGTTATTGGGTGAACAATTCGTTTGTCAATTGAAGAGGAGTAATTATGAGAAAATTTATGTTTTCTGTTATTGCCCTGATGCTGCTGCCGCTATATTCGCAGACAACATCTGCTGCTGAACTTAGCTCAGGGGAAACAGTGGCGGCAGTGGTCGGTACCAGCGGTGCAATATTAGCCGCAGGTCTGATTGCTGTAGGTAACGATGATAGTGATGGTAACAGCAACACCAATACCTCAACTACCACCACAACCTCACGCTAATAAGTCACTTAATTATAACCACACATCCGTGTGGTTATTTTCCCACATGATAATAAAGATATAGGGAATCACTTGTGCGCTATTCCTTATTGTTCCTCTGCCTCTTGTTACAAGCATGTTCCCCTTCGCAAAACAGTCTGGTTGATACTTTTAAGGTTGCCATTAAAGGGCCGCAGGATGTTGTGGTGCCACCCCAAAGAATTGCCGCTATTCCTTACGGCAGCATTTATTTAAAACTGCCTACGTCTGCGCAAATCTTTGTGGTCGGTTATCTCCAGGATGGCTTTGAAAAATGGAGTACCGGCGACCAGGTCGTATTTATTACCCAAAATGGTCGCCTGGTCCGTTCGGCCGGTTATTCGCAAGGGGATCTGCTGGAAGTCACCAATCTGCAACAAGACCCGCTGTTGCATGCAGCAAATTTGCGTGAAGGGGCTGGCTGGACACGTCTGATGCGCTGGACGGAGAACCGGCAGCCATTGTCATCCGTTGTGACATCCCGTTTCAGCCGTGAGGACGACGAAACCCTGACACTTCCCGGAAGAGTCGTCGCCTGTCAGGTGTGGCGCGAGGATGTGACGCTTGAGGCCACGGGTGACCGCTGGCAAAACACTTTCTGGGTAGATCCGCACAGCGGATTGGTGCTCAAGAGCAATCAGAGGTTGGGAGCAGATATGCCGGTGAGTATGACGTTGCTCAAACCTGCCAATGCGGGGATCCCACCAGCATGAAAATAAAAACGCTTTTATTCATTTTTAGCGCCTTGCCGGGGATGGCATTTTCCGAGGGCAACGTGGCCGTTTACACCAGCGCCTCTCAGGGGCAGCCTGCCCAGGTACTCAGCCATATTAAAGATATGCGCCAGATGATGGCGGAGTCCGATCTGATCCGCCAATCCTGGTCGCCCGGCACCGTGATTGCTGTGCCTGCCGCCACGCCTGAGGCGCAGCAACAGTATCTGTCCATGCAGAACCAGCTCAAGGCCTGGCGTGCCACGGAGAGTGGCGATACGCAGCAGACCATTAACCGCGTCATTCAGCAGTTGCAGGGGTTGCAGGTTACCGGTCGTCAGTTTACCCCGATGGATGCGGATTTGATCCTCAACAACAATGCCGCTAACCGCCAGTTACAGGGGGATTATCGCGTCTATACCGCAACGCGTCCCAACAGCGTGTTGTTGCTGGGTGCGGTGAGTGGTGCGGGAAAACAGCCGTGGGTTGCAGGTCGTACGATTCGTGAATATCTCGCAGACCATCAATTTCTTTCTGGTGCCAATCTGAATGAAGCCGTGGTGATTGATCCCAATGGAACCATCCGGGTCGTGCCGGTCGCGTACTGGAATTATCGCCACGCTGAAGCCCAGCCGGGCAGTATCATTTGGGTCGGTTTTTCTGACTGGACGCTGCCGCGCCAGTTTAAAAACCTTAATCAGCACATCGTCTCTGTTTTGGCGCACCGGATCCCTGAATGATGAAACCAAAATATCTTCTCAGCCTGCTTGCTGTGTCCGTGGTTTACGCTAATTCCGTCCGGGCGCAAACGTATGATGAACCCCTTGGTCCTTCACAGTCCGATTTCGGCGGCGCGGGACTTTTACAAACACCGACGGCGCGGGTCCCGAAAGAAGGGGAGTTCAGTGCCAACTACCGCGATAATGATGCCTACCGTTTTTATTCGGTCTCGATGGCGTTGTTTCCCTGGCTGGAGACCACGTTGCGTTATACCGACGTGCGTGACCGGCTTTACAGTAGTGATCCAAACTTCAGCGGCAATCAAACCTATAAAGACAAGTCTTTCGATGTGAAATTAAGGCTGTGGGAAGAGGGCTACTATCTTCCGCAGGTTGCGTTGGGCAAGCGCGATATCGGCGGCACGGGGTTGTTTGACAGTGAATATCTGGTCGCCAGTAAAGCGGCCGGACCGCTAGATTTCACGCTGGGGATAGGCTGGGGTTATATCGGCAACAGCGGCAATATCACGAACCCTTTCTGCAAAGCCAGCGATAAATATTGTACCCGCGCGCAAAGCCATTCCACCGGCGATATTTCACTCAATGATATGTTCCGCGGCCCTGCGGGGGTATTCGGCGGCGTGGAGTATCAGACCCCCTGGCAGCCGTTGCGCCTGAAGATGGAATACGATGGTAATAACTACCGCGATGATTTTGCCGGGGCACTAAAACAGAACAGTAAGTTTAACTTCGGTGCTGTTTATCGCCTGGCAAGCTGGATGGATGTCAACGCCAGCTACGAGCGTGGCAATACCTTTATGTTCGGGTTTACCCTGCGCAGTAACATGAACGATTGGGTTCCTCATCAGATTGATGATCCGGTTCCTGCCTATCAGCCGCAGCCGCAAAGTGCGGGAATGGTTAATTACAGCGTCGCGACCGGACAACTGGCTCAGCTGAAAGGCAATGCCGGGTTTAGCGAACCGCGTATCGACATCCGTGACGACACCCTCAACGTTACGGGTCAGCAGGATAAATATCGCAATACGTCCAAAGGCGTAGAGCGTGCCAATCTCATCATGCTGAATAATCTGCCGGAGAATGTCGACACCCTGGATGTTACCCAAAACCGCTTTGGTATGCCGATGGTCACCACACGTACCCGCGTGGCGAGCCTGCGTCAGCAGCAACAGGGTTATCCGCTGGGGCAGGAACAGTCCCTGAACCAGCAACGGATTGAACCGGTCACGGATGTTGGTCAGGGATTCTTTATCGGCAAGGACCGGTTTAATTACAGCCTGTCGCCGGTATTAAGACAATCCGTCGGCGGCCCTGAAAACTTTTATATGTATCAGATCGGGGTGCTGGCGGATGCCAACTACTGGCTGACAGATCATCTGCTTGTCGATGGCGGCGTGTTTGGCAACGTTGCCAATAACTACGATAAGTTCCGCTATGACGGCGTCAGTAATGACTCTTCTCTGCCACGCGTACGAACGCATATCCGTGAATACGTTCAGAACGATGTCTATGTGAATAACCTGCAAGCCAACTACTTCCGTTATCTGGGCAACGGTTTCTACGGACAGCTTTATGGCGGTTATCTGGAGATGATGTACGGCGGCGTCGGGGGCGAAGTGCTCTACCGGCCACTGGATTCTGACTGGGCACTGGGTATTGATGCTAACTATGTCAAACAGCGCGACTGGGACGACATGATGCGTTTTACCGATTACAAAGCCGCGACCGGCAACCTGACAGCCTACTGGCGGCCGGCATTTATGGATGATGTGCTGGTGAAAATGAGTGTCGGGCAATATCTGGCTAAAGACAAAGGCGGCACGTTGGATCTCTCCAAACGCTTTGACAGCGGTGTCACCGTGGGAGCCTATGCGACGCTGACGAATGTCTCTAAACAGGAATACGGTGAAGGCTCCTTTACTAAAGGCTTCTACATCTCTGTTCCGCTGGACTTGCTGACGGTCAAACCGACACGCAGTACACCAACCGTCAGCTGGACACCACTGACGCGTGATGGTGGCCAGATGCTGGGCAGACAGTACGGCTTGTACGGTATTACTTCAGACAGAGATTCGCCGCAGTTGCCTTAATGAAAGGTTGTGCCTGACTGCAACAGTCAGGCACCTACAAAATGACTTATTTATTATTTTTCTGATATGTCAGCATGTCAGGAGACCGTTAATGAAGTCCATTATTATAAGCCTATTAACCTGATGCTCTCAGGTAATAATTATTTTTTGATACTTGTTGTGAGGGAAATATGACATTTCTCACCAGAAATTTTTACTCAAGCCTGTTTCTTGCTCTTTCGGATTTCGTCAGTTTTACCCTGTCGATTTATGTCGCTAAAATATTACTGAGCTTTATGCTCAAAGAGTTTGATGACTATATTCCCGCTCAACATGTTACTGCCCTGGTTTTATTACACTGGACGCTGGCATTTTGTTGTGTTGGCTGGTTCTCCATGCGCTTGCGGCATTATTACTACCGCAAAACCTTCTGGTTTGAACTGAAAGAAATTTTACGCACGCTGGTCATTTTTGCCGTTATTGAGATCGCGGTGATGGCTTTCGCGGAGTGGAATTTTTCCCGCTATATGTGGATCCTCACCTGGTTGTTGGTGCTGATATTTGTACCTTGTGCCCGCATGATGACTAAGCGTGTATTAACGGTTCTGGGTATCTGGCAACGCGATGCCATTATTATTGGTACCGGTAAAAATGCTCACGAGGCTTACAAAGCGATTCAAAGCGAAAAGAATCTCGGGCTGAACGTCACCGGATTTATTTCCAGCGAACTCACTGACAAGCCGGGTGACAGCATTGATGGCATTCCGATCATATTCTGCGATGACCTGTGGTTATTAACCCCGTGCGATAAGAAAACCCAGTTTATTGTCGCCGTGGAAGCACACCAGAGCGATATCCGTAACTACTGGCTGCGGGTGTTTATGATCCACGGTTACCGCTATGTCTCAGTGATCCCGACACTGCGCGGCATGCCGCTCGACAGTACGGATATGTCGTTTATTTTCAGCCACGAAGTGATGATCTTACGTGTTCATCAGAACCTGGCGAAATGGTCATCACGCTTCCTGAAACGCGCTTTCGATATTGTGGCTTCACTGGGGATTATTGCCATATTGTCTCCGCTGCTGCTGTATATCAGCTTCAAAGTGAGAAAAGATGGCGGCCCGGCAATTTATGGCCATGAGCGTATTGGTAAAGGCGGCCGTCCTTTCAAATGTCTTAAATTCCGCTCAATGGTAATCAATTCCAAGGAAGTGCTTGAGGAATTGCTGGCAAATAACCCCGAAGCACGCGCTGAGTGGGATGAGACATTTAAGCTGAAAAACGATCCACGTATTACACGCATCGGACATTTATTGCGTAAAACCAGCATGGATGAATTGCCGCAGTTATTTAATGTATTAAAAGGAGAGATGAGCCTTGTTGGTCCGAGGCCTATTATTAACGCTGAACTGGAGCGTTACAGTGATGAGGTGGATTATTACTTGCTGAGCAAACCGGGAATGACCGGATTATGGCAGGTGAGTGGTCGCAGTGATGTGGATTACGAGACCCGCGTCTATCTTGACGCCTGGTATGTAAAAAACTGGTCGATGTGGAATGACATTGCCATCTTATTTAAAACAGTAAGTGTTGTGCTTAGAAAAGACGGTGCTTATTAACAGTCATTTAAATAATGCATCACCCTCATGTATTGGCTGCTAGTTATTAGCGTCATGGCCAACATCAATTTCTGTTGAACCACATGATATGGATTTTATGAAAAATAAAACGTTTAAGATTTCTGCATTATTCGGGGCTTTGTTACTGAGCGGATGTACGGTTATTCCAGGGCAGTCGTTAAGTACCACGGACAAAGATGTTGTTCAACCTACTGATAGCAATTATGACATTGATAAATTAGTTAACGTGTACCCGATGACGCCAGGTCTGGTGGATCAGCTGCGTCCGATCATTGCTCAGGCACGGCCAAATCCAGAGCTGGATATGCAACTGCAAAACTACCAATACCGCATTGGTTCCGGGGATGTTCTGATGGTTACGGTGTGGGATCATCCTGAACTGACCACCCCGGCAGGCCAGTACCGCAGTGCCAGTGATACGGGTAACTGGGTGAATACCGATGGCACGATATTTTACCCATACATAGGTAAAGTCGCCGTGGCGGGGAAAACTGTCTCTCAGGTTCGTGAGGAGATCAGTAGCCGTCTGGCGACGTATATTGAAAGTCCGCAGGTGGATGTCAGCGTCGCGTCGTTCCGCTCGCAAAAAGTTTATGTCAGTGGCGAGGTTGTGAAATCGAGCCAGCAGCCGATTACCAATATCCCTCTCACTGTTATTGATGCCATCAATGCCGCGGGCGGGCTGGCGCCGGACGCAGACTGGCGTAATGTCGTATTAACTCATAACGGGAAGGATCGTCGCATCTCGCTTGAAGCATTGATGCAGAAAGGGGATTTAACCCAAAATCAGTTGCTCTTTCCGGGCGATATTCTCTACGTACCACGTAATGATGACCTGAAAGTATTCGTCATGGGGGAAGTCGGGAAACAGAGCACGCTTAAAATGGATCGCAGCGGAATGACGCTGGCAGAAGCATTAGGTAATGCAGACGGCGTTTCACAGGTGATGTCGGATGCCTCGGGGATATTTGTTATCCGCCAGATTAAGGATAATAAACAGGGGAAAATCGCCAATATCTATCAGCTGAATGCTAAAGATGCCTCCGCAATGGTGATGAGTACTGAATTCCAGTTACAGCCGTACGATATTGTTTATGTTACCGCCGCACCGGTTGTCCGCTGGAACCGCGTGATATCTCAGCTGGTTCCTACTATTAACGGGGTTAATAGTATGACCGAAACTGCACGATATATTCATAACTGGAATTAGGAATGTTTGATTCATTGCTGATTATCTGCACGGGAAATATTTGCCGCTCTCCAACGGCAGAACGGATATTACGTCAATTATTACCTGATAAAAAAATAGACTCTGCAGGTGTCAAAGCATTAGTGGGATATCCCGCTGACGAAACGGCATTACTGACTGCACAGCACTATGGTGTTGCTCTGGATGGGCATAAAGGCAGGCAATTTACCAAGCAACTTGGGCGTCAGTATGACCTGATACTCGTGATGGAAAAACGCCATATTGAATCTGTCACACGTATGGCTCCGGAGGTTCGTGGTAAGACTTTGCTACTGGGGCACTGGCTGCAGCAAAAAGAAATTCCCGATCCATATCTCCAAAGCCAGGAAGCATTCAACTTTGTTTATCAGCTAATTGACCGGGCTTGCCAGAGTTGGGCAATTAAACTGGGTGGCTAAAAATTAGGAATCTATTGCATGTCATCTGTTATTTCTTTGAAGTCAGAAAGTTCACACTCGGGTGAAATTGAACTGGGTAAGTTAATTGGGCAATTACTTGACCATAGAAAACTTATTATTATCTTAACCGCAATATTTGCGGTGTTGGCGGTAGTATATGCTTTATTTGCCACTCCGATATATCAGGCTGATGCTCTGATTCAGGTTGAACAAAAGCAAGGCAATGCCCTCATTAATAGCATCAGCCAGATGTTACCAGACAGTCAGCCTGATTCAGCGCCGGAAGTCGCACTTTTACAGTCCAGAATGATATTGGGTAAAACAGTCCAGGATCTGAATCTACAGGCAAATGTTGAACAGGATTACTTCCCAATTTTTGGAAGGGGTTGGGCTCGTCTGACTGGACAGCCGAAAGGTAAGTTAACCGTGAGTCGACTTTATCTGCAAAATGTCGCCGGTAAAAGTCCTGAAATTACGCTTACGGTGCTTGATAAACATCATTTTAATATCACCGGTAATGATATCGATTTAAAAGGAACCGTCGGTGAGCTTATCGAAAGTAAAGGCATCTCATTACTGGTTAGTCAAATGGATGCACCGCCGGGAACTAGTTTTACAGTAAGCTATCTGACATATCTGGATGCCATTAACAAAGTTCTGGGTTCTTTCTCTGCGGAAGATCAGGGGAAGAATACGGGTATCCTTAATTTGACATTCACAGGCGATGATCCTGAATTAATTAAAGCTGTTTTAAATAGTATCAGCGAGAACTACCTTGCACAAAATATCGCCCGGCAAGCTGCTCAGGATGCGAAAAGCCTCGAATTTCTAAATACACAACTCCCCAAAGTCCGTAGCGATTTAAATATTGCGGAAGATAAGTTAAATACTTACAGGAAACAAAGTGATTCTGTTGACCTGTCACTGGAAGCAAAGTCGGCTTTAGACCAGATTGTAAATGTTGATAATCAATTAAATGAGCTTACTTTCCGTGAGGCTGAAATTTCTCAGCTTTATACCAAATCGCATCCAACCTATAAGGCGCTTATGGAAAAACGCCAGACATTGGAGGAAGAAAAAGAGAAGCTCAATAAGCGCGTCTCCGGAATGCCAGCAACCCAACAAGAAGTGTTGCGATTGAGTCGTGACGTAGAATCCGGTCAGGCAATCTATATGCAATTGCTGAACCGGCAGCAGGAATTGAGCATTGCAGAATCAAGTGCTATTGGTAATGTAAGAATAATTGATAGCGCGGTGACTGAGCCTAAACCTGTAAAACCCCGAAAGCTTTTGGTTATATTTATAGGGATTGTTTTAGGGGGAATATTCTCATTATCTATTGTCCTGTTAAGAATTTTCCTGCACAGAGGTATCGAGTCACCTGAACAGTTAGAAGAATTGGGCATTAATGTGTATGCAAGCGTTCCTCTGTCTGAATGGATTGTTAAAGAATCAGTATCAAAAAAAGGAAAAAAACAAAAGAACAAAGACAACTTTTTATTTTTAGCGCAAGAAAATCCTGCCGACCTGGCAATAGAGGCAATTCGTGGGCTGCGTACCAGTTTGCACTTTGCCATGATGGAAGCTAAAAATAATGTCTTAATGATCTCCAGTGCAAGCCCGAATGCCGGTAAAACATTTATAAGCAGCAACATGGCTGCATTGTTAGCCATGGGAAATCAGCGCGTACTGTTTATAGATGCTGACCTGCGCAAAGGTTATGTGCATAAACTGTTCAAGGGTAGTCTGGAGCATGGTCTGTCTGATATTCTTGCTGGGAAATCCACTATCGAACAGGGTGTTAAAACCTTGCCAGGTGTCGGGTTTGATTATATTACGCGCGGTAAGGTACCCCCGAATCCTGTCGAGTTATTAATGCATTCGCGCTTTAATAAGTTAATCGAATGGGCTGCTGAGAATTACAATATTGTTGTCATTGATACTGCCCCTATTCTTGCGGTCACTGATGCCGCTGTCATTGGACGCTATGCTGGCACATCGTTGCTGGTGGCACGATTTGAGGTCAATACTCCAAAAGAAATGGAAGTGAGTATCAGACGTTTCGCACAAAGTGGCGTTGAAATTAAAGGATGTATACTTAACGGGGTTGTAAAAAAAGCCAGTAGTTATTACGGCTACGGATACAATCATTATGGCTATGAATATTCGGATAAAAAATCTGACGAATAGTATGCATGTTTATGTCAGATCGATACTTTAATTGATGAATGCGGGTTGTTTGTCTTAAAACATTAACGCATAAAGAAATTCAGGCCAAAAAATGAAAAAAATTCTTGTTGCTTGTCGTGGTTATTATCCTGATATCGCCGGGGGTGGCGAAATTTCAACTAAGTTGTTGACTGAACAATTGTCAAGTTTAGGCTATGAAGTTGAAGTACTTGCTGTCAGTGATGCTGATTATAAAGATCAGGTTAATAGCATAGATGTTAACAGGGTTAAGTATTCTAATTTGTATTGGTCCATGAAAAACAAAGAAGTATCTAAAGTTAAGAAGCTAATCTGGCATATTGTGGATTCTAATAACATTGCATTTGCAAATAAAATTGGCGCGATTTTAGAAAAAGTAAAACCAGACATTTTTATTACCAGTACGATAGAGGATATATCTTCACTGGCCTGGAAAATTGCAAAGGAAAAAGGAATACGGACTATCCATATCTTAAGGAGTTATACATTATTATGTGTAAACGCAAATATGTATAAGGAAGATAATTGCGGTAGTCGATGTGGATTGTGCAAGAGCATGACTATTCTTAAAAAATCCAACTCAAAGTATGTGGATGATGTAGTTGGTATCAGTCGTTTTGTCTTGGATGAACATATAAGAAGCGGTTATTTCAAGAACGCACAACAACATGTTATTTATAATATTTGTTTGGAAGATGTTTTAAAAGAAAGGCAATATAATGGTTTTAATGGAAAAATAATAAATTTTGGTTATTTAGGGCGCGTTCATAAAACAAAGGGAATAGATTTGATATTTGCAGCGCTTAGTAAGCTCCCTGACAGTATAACCAAAAATATTAGTTTGAAAATAGCAGGTGATGGAGATAAAGATTACATACGCCATCTTTCTGATGAAGCCAGGAAAAGTAAGTTGAACGTTGAGTTTCTGGGTAATGTGCCTGCAAATGACTTTCTTGATTGCCTGGACCTTTTAATTGTGCCATCAAAATGGAATGAACCATTTGGCAGGGTGATCATTGAGAGTATGGCAAGAAAGGTTCCTGTCGCAGCGAAGAAAGTCGGTGGGATTCCTGAATTACTGTCAGATAACCAAGGCTTTTTATTTGATAATGAAGAGCAACTTACTTTATTAATCCGGAACTATTTAGAAAGTAACCTGCATTTTAAATTTATATTGAACAACTTTGAAACAAAAAATATTGTCAATAAATGGAATGATTTATTGTCTTAATTACAAGGGGGGGTAATGAAAAAAATAATATTCGATAAAAGATGGGAAGGCGGCCATGGGATTGGAAGATTTTCATCAGAAATCACGAAGCGTGTCAACTTCGACGGGTACATAAAACTAAATATAAAGCCCACCAGTCCTTTAGATATCTTAGTCACTCCATGGTATCTGTTTTCTAATAAATCAATATATTTCACCCCCGGATTTAATGCCCCCTGGTTATTTGTCAATCGTAGTATTATTACTATCCATGATTTAAATCATATTGATATCAGCGGAAATGATAGTCTTCTAAAAACTATTTATTATGACTTTGTTTTAAAGCGGGCTTGCAAGAAATCGTTGCTAATATTTACCGTGTCTGAATTCTCAAGAAGGAGGATAGCTGAATGGGCAGGCGTCTCTCCCGAAAAAATTGTGGTAGTTGGAAATGGTGTATCTAAAGATTTTAGACCTGAGGGAGATGTTTTTAAGCCCGGATACAAATACTTTTTATGTGTAAGTAACAGGAAACTACATAAAAATGAAGAAAGGTTAATAAAGGCTTACTCTACTATTGAAGAAAAATGTGGAATCAAACTTGTTTTGACAGGAAAAGAAACACCTGAATTAAAAGAATATATTGCTTCTCTGGATTTGTCAGACGATGTTTATTTTACCGGTTATATCGATGAAGAAAAGTTGCCATCTTATTATCGTGGTGCTAGTGCATTGCTAATGCCATCGTTATACGAAGGTTTTGGTTTACCTGTCATTGAAGCAATGGCTTGTGGTGTACCTACGTTGGCCTCGAACACGACAGCACTTAAAGAAATCGCTGAAGGTTATTCAGTTCTGGTTGATCCTGAATCTGTCGAGGACATAGCAAGAGGAATAAATTCTCTGATAAATAATAAGGTTTTGGTTAATGACCTACAGATTAAGGGCCTGCATCGTGCCAGGCAATTCACCTGGGATAAAACTGTAAGTTTAATTAATCATTCGCTTACTAAATTAAGAAAATAGAAAGTGAAATCTGTACTACTACAAACTGACATAATCTATTTTTTACTAAGTGGTTAGGATATAAATCTTTCCTGTATAAAGTTATGGGGTGAGTTAACTGCTTGACGAAAAAATAAGCTAATAATCGGCCTGCGAGATCAAAAAAAGTGATGGGTTATGAAGTTTAATAAAATAGAACTTACGTCATTTGCATTTTCATTATGTACGAGTGTTGACCTGTTAAGTTTTATGGGGTTCAGGGTATCACTTATTCCGATGGTCATATATGGAGTTGCATTAATCATTAAGAATAAATCCATTGACAAAAATATTTTCTTTGTTTTGGTTTTCTTTTTATGTTGTGCTCCTTCGGTTATGTTTAGTTATGCTTTCGGTAAGTCCGCTGGATATTTAATATGGATAATTTTTAATTTCTTTTTTATTTCATATATATTCAAACATCTTGCTCAGAATGATTATTCTGCTACCTTGAAAGGGTTATTTAACTCTTATCGCTTTCAAATTGTTTGTGGTGCAATTTTTTATTTCGCACATTTGCAAGACAGAGCGCACTTTCTCTATTATGAACCTTCTTACTTCGCCATCGCTTTAATACCATATGTTGTGATCGTTTTATGTAATTTTTTCCAAAAAGACAACAAAATACAAATACCCAAAGCACAGTTTTTTGATATTTTTTTATGTATCGTTGCAATTTATACAACCAAAAGTGCTAATTTACTTTTAGTTTTCCTAATTGGTACCTGCGTCATATCGTTACATGGAAAGAACAAGATGTTAAAAATATCAATTTCTTTGCTTATAATGTTTATTGGTTTCGTGGGTCTTTATTTTTATGCTAAAACAAACAATGATTTGATTGCTATTACCTTTAGAAATGTTTTTATGTCGGGTGATGTTTTAGAAGGTCTGAAAGACCGTGTGGGTAACAGATGGTACAGAGTTGAAATGGCTTATCATGTTGCCTTAGAACATTTTTGGGGGGTTGGGATTGGTGCTTATACCGAGTACACATTAAGTAATAAAAGTGCCTATCCATTTTACAATTCCCTGCCGTGGTATTTAAATCCCTTCGGGCTTCCAGCGATCAATCTTTACGTCGAAATGGCGGCTACATGTGGTTGGATGGCACTGATTGTATGGTTGATATGGCATCATAGGTTGTTGTTTGCTCGTGAAGCCGTGTTGTTTAAAGGAACTGTTATTTACTTCTCGTTACTTATATCAATGATAATTCTTATAATTGAATCTAGTTTTATGAGACCTTATTACTGGGTGTTAATTGGAATTTGTATGTCGCATAATCGATTTACTTTTAAAAGAATATTTACCAATGAAAACACCCTTAAATAAATATATGATTCATTTTGAGCTATGATTATAGCTAAATTTAATGTATTACAATTGCCAAAGTTTAAAAAGAGGTGGGCGCGATGATTAATAAGGTAATGAGATGGGGCGTGAATGTCACTCTAATTGTACCTTTTGTTCTTCTATCAATAAACCAAGCTTTGGCGTTTAATGTCGGTGTGGGTGTACACCCCGATGGTTTCTATGGTACCCCTGAGGAATTTATTTCATTAATGAAGAAGTATGATATAAATTCCTTAAGAACAGATTATAAATGGGATTCTGTGGAAAAGGTAAAAGGACAATATTCTGTACCGAATAGTAAAACTGAAAAAGTGCTCGACATAGCTTACCAAAACGGAATTAATCCTGTTGTTATACTAGATTATGGAAACGAATTATATGGAAAAGGAAAGCCAATAACTGACGAGCAAGTTTCTGCTTTCTCTAACTATGCAGCATGGACTGTTAAGCATTTCAAAGGTAAGGCTTCTGTCTTTGAAATATGGAATGAATGGTCCAACAGGGTAGAACCTGGAGCTAATAATGATGAGTCTGCCAAAAACTACGTCAAGTTAGTGGAAGTTGTTTCAAAAGTTATTAAAAAAGAAAATCCGCAGGCGACTGTCATCGCCGGTTCTTTCAACCCTATGGATTATATTGATCTTCGATGGGGGAAAGAAATCGTCAAGCTGGGAATCCTGGATTATATTGATGGCCTGTCAGTGCATCCTTATACGTGGGGAAGTAAAAGAGCCTCAATCCCCGAATTCAATATAAAAATGCTTGATAAGACTCAACAGGACCTGATGGTGTTGGCAAAACGAACTTCACCTATACCTTTGTATATAACTGAGATGGGTTTCCCAACTTCTGATAAAAAGCCTGTTCTCACACAGCAAGAAATTGCTGACTATGCCTATAAGTATATCCTCCTGGCTAAAACTAAACCTTATATTAAAGGTGTGTGGTGGTACGATTTTATTAATGATGGGAATAATAAAAATTATCGTGAACATAATTTCGGTATTCTTAATAGAGATCTGAGTGAAAAATCTACAGCAGATGCTATAAAAAATGCTTCTAAAAGTATATCAATAGAAAAGTAACAGTCATTGTTTAGTATTGTTGCAGCTGTTTTTTAAAGGACGTTATTTATGAAGGTTGCATTTTTTGTCTACAAATTCCCAGTGGCATCAGAGACATTTATTATTAATCAAATTGCGTATTTTATAAAAAAAGGGATCGATGTTGAAGTCGTGTCAGTTTTCCCTGGTGATTTCAACATTAAACACAAGTCACTTACCCAGTATCGCATATTAGATAAAGTAAGATTTCTTCTGGATAAAGAACCAGACAGTAAGGGACAAAAACTCATTACCAGAGTTATTGCTGCTACCGGTGCACTTACAAATAAAAAAGCATTTGAAAGCTTGAATTTCAAAAAATATGGATATTACGCAAAAACTCTAATTTTATCCCAAATTTTATCTAGGAATAGCAGGAAAATAAAATCCGACATAAATATTGCACATTTTGGAACTACAGCAGCGTTGTTAAATCAACTAAAAAGATTGGGTTTTGTTGATGGGAAAATAGCTGCTGTTTTTCACGGTAATGATATTTCTCAAAAAAGAATTTTGAATTTGTTTCATTCCGATTATGAACAGCTATTCAATGATGCAAATTATATTTTTCCGGTGAGTGAGTTGTGGGCGAGTAAGATAGCCTTAACACCTGCAATAAAAAATAAAACACACGTGATAAGAATGGGCGTGAATGTTAGTAAATTCATTTATAAAGAACGGATTACTATCAGTCATCCAATAAAACTGCTCTCTATCGCCCGACTCACAGAAAAAAAAGGCATCTCAGTCGCTATAAATGCCTGCCTGTTATTGAAACAACAAAACGTTGACTTTGATTACACCATTATCGGGGACGGGCCTCTGCGAAAAGAACTTGAATCTCAGGTCGCCAATCTTGGGCTGGGTGACAAAATTGCCTTTTTAGGTGCGCAGACGCAAGAAACTGTCTCTGAATATTTAAATAACTCGGATGTGTTTTTACTACCTTCTGTCACGGCGTCAGATGGTGATATGGAAGGGATCCCGGTTGCACTGATGGAAGCAATGGCAATCGGTATACCTGTGATATCGACGTTTCACAGTGGCATCCCTGAGCTTATTGAAGATCGCGTGTCTGGTTTTCTGGTCAATGAAAATGATGCCGCCAGCATTGCAGGTGTCATCTCTGAAATAATCGATAATCCCGGTGTGTTGCCGGATATTTGTCGTAATGCGAAACAAAAAATTGATAACGAATTTGATCAGGATAAATCCTATTCCAGGATGTTAAATATTCTACTCGGCCAGCCATTAAATATTAACCGGTGATAAATTGAAAATTTACTATTATAAATCTGCGCATGGAAATTTTGGGGATGATCTTAACGCATGGATTTGGGATGCACTACTTCCTGGCTTTTTTGATGACAATGAGAACGTCAGGGTATCCGGTATTGGCACCATTATTACTTCCGCTATGCCGCCTGCTAAAAAGTGGTATGTCTTTTCGAGCGGGGTGGGTTATGGCTATCCACCGGCTAACTTTGGTGACAGCTCCTGGGAAACGTTGTGTGTCAGGGGGCCGCTCAGTGCTGAAATTTTGGGATTGCCGAAAGACAAGTTTATTACCGATGGCGCCGCGCTGTTAAACACGCTCGCCGAGTTTAAACCCCTCTCAGAAGCTGAACGTAAGGGGGTGATTTTTGTTCCTCATCACCATGCGCTCGTCACGGGGCAGTGGGAAAAGGTTTGTCAGCAGGCCGGGGTTGAGTTTGTGAATCCACAGTCGGATGCGAAGACCGTTATTCAAAAAATCCGAAATGCCAAACTGGTGCTGGCGGATGCCATGCATGCTGCGATTATTGCAGATGCAATGCGTGTACCTTGGGTTCCTTTGATTACTTCTTCACAAATCAATACATTCAAATGGTTAGACTGGACTCAGACAATAAACCTTCCTTACAGGCCAACTGTTCTGGGTAGCAGTTCATTGCGTGAGTGTATGCGTGATAAGGGTTTATATGTTTATGGCGAGAAATACCATTTACCTGATGCTGACGTTGAGTATGCCGTGAGTTATTTTAAAAAACAGCGTGAGCTGAAGAATAAAAAATGGTGGCCTCACTATCATGACCTGACACGTCTTGCCTTATACCGGATCCCTAATAAAGGTATTCAAATTATTGAAAAAACCGCTAAATTAAATCTTGATAATCGCTTTATCGATAATGCAGCCAATATCCTCTTAGCTGCCAGAAAACAGCCTGGTTTTTTGAGTGAGGATAATCAGTTTAATAATAATGTAGAACGTCTGCTGGCTGGTATTGATATACTTTCAAAATGCAAGTGATATGTAAAGGATGTAACCTTGAAATCTCAAGAAAACGCCCGCAGGCCCAGTATTCTTTCTGGTGCAATCTGGTCTATTCTGGATAATACTGCGTCTCAGGTCATTACGTTTGTCATATTTATTGTACTTGCTAAGATTTTAACGCCCAGTATATATGGCATGTTAAGTGTTTCTTTATTAGTGACTCAATTTTTCAAAAGCGTTCTCTTTGATAGTATTGCGACTTCAATTGTCAGGAAAAAATCACCTTCTGAAGTCGATTACAACTCTGCTCTTTTTTTGTGTTTTTCTTTATCTGTTCCCGCTTTTCTGATTGTTTTTTTCGCCGCTCCTTTTATTGAGGCGTATATGAACGTGCCGCAGTTAGCCAATGTGATCCGCGGCACTGGCGTTATTATCCTGGTGAGTGGTCTGAGTCGTACTCATGAAGCCTGGCTGTCGCATAATATGATGTTTCGCCCGTTAGCGATACGTTCTATGACGTCGATTTCTATCGGCGGTATTGTCGGGGTAGTAATGGCCTACAATGGCTTCGCCGTCGCCAGTTTAGTTGTGCAGCAAGTTGTGACGTCTTTGATTTCACTGGTAGCTCTGTGGGTGGCGACACCCTGGAAACCCAGAATGAAAATTTCCAGAGAATCAATGAAGGAATCATTGGGATTTTCAAAGCATGTCGCGTTGAGCAATGTCACTAACTTTGCAAATCAGAATAGCGATGTTTTCTTTATAACTTATTTCCTGGGAAGTGCAGCAGCGGGGATTTACTCTGCCGGCAAGCGTATTGTTAATACATTGAATCTGGTTCTGGCATCGGCCTTAATGCGTGTTTCACTGCCTGCATTCAGCCGTTATAAAAATGATATCAACGAGTTTGGTAAGAAGTATTTGCAGGCGACATATTTAACGGTGTTAGTCACTGCGCCTGCTTTTGTGGGGCTTGCAACATTGTCCCATGATATTACTTTTTTACTTTTAGGGCATAAGTGGATGAATTCTGTCCCTGTTATGCAAATTGTCAGTGCTGTCGGTTTTGTCACTTCAATTGGCTATTATAACCATTCAGTGATGTTTGCCAGAGATAAGCCTGAATGGCAGGCACGACTGACATTGGTTTACGCTATTACCAATGTGGTGGCTTTTTATTTCTTTGTAAGATTTGGACTTATCGCTACCGCTCTCGTCTTCTCAATCCGAACCGTGTTGCTTTACCCTATTTCAGCATGGTGTGCCCTGACTCTGTTGAATTTAACTTTCAAACAATACGTAAAAGAGTTGATTACGCCCGTTATTTGTTCAGTTCTGATGTGCATGATACTCGTGGCGGTACAACAATACGCTGTCCTGAGCGAGTCCTGGTTTGGATTAATGATAAAAATAGGTATTGGTGCAGTGTGTTATTTTGCTTTGATTTTTACTTTCTCCTCAGTGAGTAAGAGAACAATGATTTTTTCTCTTGCAAGAAAAATTCTTCAGAGAGGATAAATGATCTCATGGAAAAAAACTCATCCTTAGTGAGTATCTTAATACCCGTCTATAATTCAGAAAAATTCCTCAGGAAAGCGCTTCAGTCAGTTGCAGATCAGACATATTCAAACGTGGAAATAGTTATCGTGGATGATTGTTCGAAAGACTCATCGCGAAAAATTGTCACCACTTTTTTTGAAGAATATGAACACATCCAGCACAAAGTCATCAATAATAAAATCAATCAAGGGGTCTCTTTTGGGAGAAATACTCTGGTTGATAATGCTTCAGGAGAGTTTATCTGTTTCTTAGATTCAGATGATTATCTTGAACCTGATTTTGTCAGTTACCTGCTCGGAGTTCTGACGAAAAATAATACCAGTATGGGGCAGTGCCTGTATTTTTCTGAGGAACCCTCGGGAGTCTCCGTTGGCAAAACGAATGATTTTGCATCAGATACTACCTTACAGGGTAAAAATGCTGTTTTTTCCATGCTGGAGGGTAAGGTAACGGGATATTTGTGGCATAAAATCTTTAAACGCGACTTGTTTGATGGCATTCGGTTTGATACTACATTGACCGTTTTTGAAGACTACGAAGTGATTATGAAAATGTTTGTTAACGGAGCAAGTATCGCTTTCGGTAATGAGCGTAAATATCATTATATCCAGCACGCGTCGTCATTAACTAAACAATCTTACCTTAAAATATTAAACCGACTGGAATACCTTAACAGGACGAAGTCACTTGTATCGCCACTTATTATCTCTGAAACCGATAAAGAAAAATGGGCTAAACATAGTTATCTGGTCATTTTAATGGTGTTTATCAATGCCGTCAGATATGGGGCGCCGTTAAAGGATGTTATTGGCATCAGGCGCTCTATTGATCTCTCGTATGTTGCGAAATTATCTAAATCGGTCAGTTTAAAGAAACTCTCCGCCATTTCATTAATTAAAGTTTCCCCCTATTTGTTTTATTTTATGCTTAAGACTGCTTTTAAAATAAAAGCATAGTGTTTTTCATATCCCTTTGTACCCTGCTGAATTATTAGTAAGTTATTCCTCTGCACACTGAGTGGTTGTATTCGGTGGTTTAATCTTATTTAACTCTTTTATTTTTGAGACGAAAACTATGATCCTTCCAGTAATCATGGCTGGCGGCACCGGTAGCCGTTTGTGGCCAATGTCTCGTGAGCTTTATCCAAAACAATTTCTTCGTCTGCATGGCGATAATTCCATGTTGCAGGAAACGGTCACCCGTTTAAAAGGGCTGGACGTTTCTGCACCGCTGGTTATTTGTAATGAAGAGCATCGTTTTCTTGTTGCCGAACAATTGCGACAAATAGACCAGCTCTCTGACAATATTATTCTTGAGCCTGTCGGGCGCAATACGGCGCCTGCTATTACGCTGGCTGCGCTCAGTGCCATCGACGACGGTTCTGATCCGTTACTGTTGGTGCTTGCTGCCGACCATGTGATCGAGTCTCCGGATGCCTTCCATCAGGCCGTGCAGAATGCTATTCCGTTCGCTGAGCAGGGGAAACTGGTCACGTTCGGTATCGTGCCAACAGGCCCTGAAACCGGTTACGGTTATATCCAGCGGGGAACAGAATTCAGCAGTGATGCCGATCCTGTTTTTCGGGTGCAGCGTTTTGTCGAGAAACCGAATCTTGAGACCGCATTGCAATATCTGGAAAGCGGCGAGTATTACTGGAACAGCGGTATGTTTTTGTTCCGCGCCAGACGTTTTCTTGAAGAGATGGCGAAATTCAGGCCGGACATACTCGAAGCCTGTCAGAAAGCGATTGAAACTTCGCATACTGATGAGCAGCAAGATTTTATTCGTGTAGATAAAGCGGCATTTATTTCCTGCCCGGATGAATCGGTTGATTATGCCGTAATGGAAAAAACCACGGATGCGATTGTTGTTCCGTTAGATGCGGGCTGGAATGATGTGGGTTCCTGGTCGGCGCTTTGGGAAGTGAATGATAAAAACGCTGAAGGGAATGCCATCAATGGCGATGTATTTACCCATAATGCGAACAATTGTTATATCAACACCGATGAGAAATTGGTGGCCGCCATTGGTGTGGATAATCTGGTCATCGTAAATACGAAAGATGCCGTTTTAGTGATTGATAAAAACCAGGTGCAGGACGTTAAAAAAGTCGTCGAATATTTAAAAAATAATAAACGACGGGAATATCGTTTGCACCGCGAATCCTATCGCCCGTGGGGCCGTAACGATAATGTTGTGACTGCACCCCGTTATCATGTGAACCGCATCACCGTTAAACCGGGCGGACAGTTCTCATTACAAATGCACCATCACCGCGCGGAGCACTGGGTTATTCTGTCGGGCACCGCCAGAGTTATTCTCGAAGATAAAAATTATCTGCTCAGTGAAAATGAATCAACGTTTATCCCTATTGGGGCTCAGCATATGTTAGAGAACCCGGGAAAAATTCCTCTGGAACTTCTGGAAATTCAGTCAGGATCCTATCTGGAAGATGACGATATTATCCGTATAAAAGATCACTATGGTCGCTGTTAATTTGGGGATGAAATATGTCAGGTACATTAACTTGCTTTAAAGCTTACGATATCCGCGGTGAATTAGGCGTCGAATTAAATGAAGATATTGCCTATCGCATAGGGCGTGCTTACGGGGAATATTTAAAACCTAATAAAATGGTATTGGGGGGCGATGTCCGCTTAACCAGCGAAGCATTAAAACTTGCGCTGGCGAAAGGTTTGCAGGATGCGGGAACCGACGTTGTTGATATCGGCGTGACCGGTACAGAAGAAATCTATTTTGCGACGTCTTATTTGTGCCTTGATGGCGGCATTGAAGTGACGGCCAGCCACAATCCGATGAACTACAACGGCATGAAACTGGTACGTGAAGATTCCCGTCCGATCAGCGGCGATACCGGCTTACGTGATATTCAGGCGCTGGCGGAAGCTAATAATTTTCCACCGGTCGATCAGGCTAAGCGCGGCAGTTACGAGAAAGCCTCTGTGCTGGATGAGTATGTTGATAAGCTGCTCAGCTTTATCAATGTAGAGAACTTTACCCGCCCTTTAAAGCTGGTGTTTAATTCCGGTAATGGGGCAGCGGGCCATGTTGTTGATGCCATCGAACAGCGGTTTATTGCAGCTGGAGTGCCGGTTGAATTTATCAAAGTTCACCATGAGGCAGACGGCACATTCCCGAACGGTATTCCTAACCCGTTATTGCCGGAGTGCCGTCAGGACACGACGGATGCCATCATTAAGCACAACGCAGATATGGGGATCGCTTTTGACGGTGATTTTGACAGATGTTTTCTCTTTGATGATGCCGGTAATTTTATCGAAGGGTATTACATCGTCGGTCTGCTTGCCGATGCCTTCCTCGAAAAATATCCTAACTCAAGAATTATCCATGACCCGCGTCTGAGCTGGAATACCATTGATATTGTCACCGGTGCGGGTGGCGTGCCTGTTATGTCGAAAACCGGCCATGCTTTTATTAAAGAGCGTATGCGTCAGGAAGATGCGGTCTATGGTGGTGAGATGAGCGCCCATCATTACTTCCGCGATTTCTATTATTGCGACAGTGGGATGATCCCCTGGCTGCTGGTCGCTGAATTATTGCATCTGAAAGGCAAGTCTCTGCGGCAACTGATTAATGACCGGATCACGGCCTATCCTGCGTCCGGCGAAATTAACAGCTATTTGCAGCAGCCTAAAGAATCCATTGCCCGTGTATTAGCCATGTATGAAGGTGAGGCGGTTAATGTCGATCATACTGACGGGATCAGTCTTGAGTTTGACGAATGGCGTTTCAATCTCCGCAGTTCTAATACAGAACCTGTTGTAAGGTTGAATGTTGAATCCCGCGCAAATACAAAACTCATGCAGGAACAAACCAGAAGAATTCTTTCTATCCTCCGCAGTATGTAATTATTAAAAATATCTTATTTAAGTGAGTAATGATAACTCGCTGTGGGTTTGTATTACTCACTTTTCATTTTATAAGGTTTAAATTATGTCACATGATGTGAGTGTTGGGATTGTTGCTGACTGGTTGGTGACATTTGCAGGGTCAGAAAAAGTTATTGCAGAGTTTATTAAATTATACCCAAATGCTGATATTTATTCTGTTGTCGATTTTCTTTCTGATGAATCCCGGAAGAAATTCTATGGAAAAGAAGCGACGACCTCTTTTATACAGCGGTTACCTTTTGCGAAGAAGAAATATCAGCAGTATCTGCCTTTAATGCCGCTGGCTATCGAGCAGCTTGATGTGACGGGGCATGACATTGTGCTTTCCAGCAGTCATGCGGTGGCTAAAGGGGTATTGACCGGCCCTGATCAGCTGCACATCAGTTATGTGCATTCGCCGATCCGCTATGCCTGGGATTTTCAGCACCAGTATTTGCGTGAGGCGGGGCTGAACAAAGGCCTGAAAGGGAAACTGGCCCGCTGGTTCTTGCATAAAATCAGGATTTGGGATTACCGGACAGCCAATGGCGTGGATCATTTTATCGCTAATTCCCAGTTTATTGCCCGGCGAATCAAGAAGGTCTATGGCCGGGATGCGGATGTTATTTATCCTCCCGTCGATGTAGAACGTTTTACTTTGCAGGAGAATAAAGAAGACTTCTATTTTACCGCCTCCCGCATGGTGCCTTATAAGCGTATCGACCTGATTGTTGAAGCATTCAGTCAGATGCCGGATAAGAAACTGGTGGTGATCGGTGACGGTTCTGAAATGGCGAAAATAAAATCCCGGGCTGGCAGCAATATCGAAATTCTGGGCTATCAGCCTGACGATGTGATGCAAGATTACATGCGGCGCACCCGGGCGTTTGTTTTTGCTGCTGAAGAAGATTTTGGCATTACGCCGGTCGAAGCACAGGCCAGCGGGACGCCGGTTATTGCCTTTGGCAAAGGCGGTGTTCTCGAGACCATCAGACCTTATGGCGAAAGTAATGCCACCGGGGTATTTTTCTCAGAACAAACGGCGGAATCACTGATTAACGCCGTGCGTCACTTTGATACGATTAAAGACTCTATCCTGCCCAAGGACTGCCGCGAAAACGCTTTAAAGTTCTCTGCACAAAGATTTCATGATGAGCTGGATGAGTATATCAAAACAAAATGGCATGACTTCAATGAACGTAAACGCATCGTTTATTAATTTTTATCCTTTTTAATATTGTTCTTTTTTCTGTCGTTGACTGTTTGTTCTGCGATTCATCTTACTCAACATAACCTTGCAATTATAATCGTGCATCTGTCCGGATGCGTTTTTTAAATTGTAATCTAAGGGTTTACTATGTCTAAGGTCGCTCTTATTACCAATATCTCCGGGCAGGACGGGTCTTATCTGACTGAGCTTTTGCTTAAAAAAGGCTATACAGTCCATGGGATTATCCTGCACAGCCCGGTACCCGATACTGAATTTGTCACTGATGATTTACATGCAAACAATCCTGATTTCCATATTCATCATTATGGCTGGGGTGAAATCTTAGATCTGAGGAGTTTGCTGGCGTTAATTCGCCCGGATGAAATTTATAATCTGGATATCACCAGTGAAACTACCGCGCATTCTACATTTCCTGTCACCGGGATCAGTGCGCTGAGAATGCTGGAGGCTATCCGTTCTGAGGGGCTGGAGCGCACAACCCGTTATTATCATGCTTCATCTTCCGCGTTGTGCGGGCTGGTTAACGGGATGACCATCAATGAAATGGTGACGTTTAATCTTCCACCTTCGGAGACCGTCGCCAGAGTCAGTGATTTCTGGACCGCCGTGAATTACCGGGAAACATTCGGTATGTATGCCTGTAACGGCATTCTGTTTAACCATGAGTCGCCGCGGCGCAGCGAAAGTTTTGTCACGCGTAAAATCACACGCGGGCTGGCGAACATTACTCAGGGGCTGGAGAAGTGCCTTTATCTGGGCAATCTGAATGCCTTACGTGACTGGGGGCATGCCAGAGATTACGTCAAAATGCAGTGGCTGATGCTGCAGCAGGACAAACCGGAGGACTTCGTCATTGCAACGGGCGTGCAGTTTACGGTGCGTCAGTTCGTGACTTTTGCGGCCCTTGAACTGGGGATCAAACTGCGGTTTGTCGGCAAAGGCGTGGAGGAAAAAGGGGTGATTGCGGCGATTATCAGCCCGGTCGCGGCAGCGCTGAAAGTCGGAGATGTGATTGTCGCCGTCGATCCGCGCTATATGCGCCCGTCGGAGGTCAGCAAGGTTTCGGTTAATCCGTCAAAAGCACGGCGTCAGTTAGGCTGGGCACCTGAAACCTCATTACAGGATCTGGTGATTGAGATGGTGCAGGCGGATCTGGCCTTCGCCAAAAAGGCGGCGCGTCTGAAGCTGTACGGCTAACGCCAGTCGCTGTTTCTGACGATGTACGAAAAAAGCCGGAGAATGCGCTGACATTCTCCGGCTTTTTTTTGCCTTCAGAAAAGCTGTTTATTTAGCGCCAAAACAGGCATCCAGCCCTGCCTGAGTATCTTTGCTTGCCAGACCTGGCATAGGTTTATCGGCGATAAGCGTGACGCCGGTATCCACATACCCGGAAACCTTTTTGCCGTGTCTGGCATAGGCAACGGCAGCATCAACACCCATCGCCGCCATCGTTAAAGGATACTGCTGGGCCGTGGCAGCAATCTTGCCTTCACGTACGTAATTTACCCCCGCACACCCGCCATCAACAGAGAGAATCATGGCATTCTTTTGTTTACCTGCCTCCTGCAAGGCTTTGTAGGCTCCGGCTGCGGCCGGTTCGTTGACGGTGTAAACCAGATTAATGTCCGGATGGGCTTTCAGGCAATTTGTCATGACCTCGTAGCCTTGTTTCTCTGCCCCTTCGCTATAGCCTGCACACACAATTTCGGGTGCGGCTGACAGTTCACTGGATTCGGCACCTGCCGCAGTTAAACCCAATCCTTTCATAAACCCGTTGTGCCTTCTTGCCCCTACCAGATGTCCTGGCGATAAATCCAGCATCGCTATTTTGAGGGGTTGTCCCGCGAACGTCAGCGGCATGGCCGCCTGAGCATACTGGCCAATCAATTCGCCAGCTTTATAGTTATCGGTGGCGAAGAGGGCATCGACGGCACTGATCGGATCCGTCGGGGAATCGAGGGCGATAACCTGCACGCCTTTCGCCCGGACCTCATCGAGTGCGGGCACAATGGCCTTAGCATCGCTCGGCGTAATGAGCAACGTAGTCGCACCAGAGGCCACCATGGACTGAATCGCGATGATCTGTGAAGGATAATCGCTGTCTTCTTTACCGGCTGCGGTAAGCAGTTTGACCCCGTGTACGGTGGCCCCCAGCATGGCACCTTCTTTCATTTTCAAAAAGAACGGGTTGGTGTCTGTTTTAGTAATCAGGCCTATCGTGATGTTCTCATTGCTGCTGGCAAGAGCTGCCGATGTCAGCAGGGTCGTCGCCACGGCAAAAACGCAGGAAATTTTCATGTAAATACCTTAGCGGGTGGCTGTTGCAGTGACATTAAGATTTCCCGCACGTGAAATATCAAATGCAGAAATCCCCTCCAGCAAGATATGGGCCTGTTGTTTTAAACTGTCTGCTGCCGCCGCACTTTGTTCCACTAACGCGGCATTCTGCTGCGTCGCCTCGTCCATGTTGACCACGGCTTTATTGACCTGATCGATGCCAGTATGTTGTTCGCTTGAGGCAAGGGTAATCTCAGCCATCAGGCTGTTGACGCCTTTGACCGCATTCACCACTTCCATCATGGTGGTGCCCGCTTCATCCACCAGCTTAGAACCGACGTTAATCCTTTCAACAGACTCGCTAATCAGGTTTTTAATTTCCTTGGCGGCATTGGCGCTGCGCTGTGCCAGCGTTCGCACTTCACCGGCAACTACCGCAAAACCACGTCCTTGCTCACCGGCACGGGCTGCTTCAACGGCGGCGTTAAGCGCCAGAATATTGGTCTGGAAAGCAATGCCTTCAATGACCGTGATGATCTGTGTCACTTTGCCTGAGCTTTCGGCGATTTCATGCATGGTGCTGACGACGCGTTCAACGACGTTGCCACCGCGTTGCGCCACTTGTGACGCACTTGTGGCCATCAGATTCCCCTGATGGGCATTGTCGGCGTTGTGTTTCACTGTCGCGGTCAGTTCCTCCATGCTTGCTGATGTCTGTTCCAGCGAGGAAGCCTGGGCTTCGGTCCGGCGACTCAGATCCTCATTGCCCAACGTAATTTCGGTGGATGCACTGACAATGCTTTCAGCGGAATTAGCCACCTGGTTGATTAACTGATGCAGTTTCGCCTGCATTCCGCCAAGCTCTGCCAGGACGCTGTTTTGTGGTGCGTTTTCCGCGCCTTTCACTTCACTGAGATCACCCGCAGCAATACGTTGTACCACCTGACCTAAAACAAGCGGTTCTTCACCCAGTGCACGGAACAGGGAACGGATAATAATGCCCCCCAGAATAACCGCCAGACTCAGTGCGACCAGGCTGATAACGATGAAAATGAGGCGGGTTTGTTGATACGCATCTTGTGCGGTATTCAGGCTCTCTTTAGCCCGTACGTTACTGTACTGGAGATAGTCATTGGTCGTATTCAGCAGCAGCGCCAACTGAGGTCGTAGCTCGCGATTCATGCGGTCAATCGCTTCAGCTTTCTTCTCTTCAAGGGCCAGATCAACAATATGTTTAGCAACCGGACGGTATCCTTCTTCCGCATTAGAAATCGCGGTCACGAATTGCCGATCCTTATCTGTGACGTCAGAGTGTTCTTTGATTGCCGCCTGAAGCCGGTTCAGCGCGGCTGCGGTTTTCTCTTCTGCAGCAGCAACTTGTCTTTTA
Organism: Rahnella sp. NRRL B-41462; assembly: GCF_003263525.1. Classification (NCBI taxonomy): domain Bacteria; kingdom Pseudomonadati; phylum Pseudomonadota; class Gammaproteobacteria; order Enterobacterales; family Yersiniaceae; genus Rahnella; species Rahnella sp. NRRL B-41462. The sequence goes on from NZ_JYDF01000023.1 coordinate 103,270, forward strand.
CCTGCTTCGATATCAGCAGCCTCACTGACCAGCACCAGCCCGTAAATATTCAATGAACTGTCTTTTACGCCGCTGAGAATTAAATTCACAGCCGCCTCACGGGCGGAAACCTGCTGTACGTGAGTTTTGAATCTGTTGTTGGCCTGGCTTAACGCGTTGATAGAGAGCAGGACTACTGCGAGAACAATGACGACTAAAACGCCAAATCCCAGCGTAAGCTGGGTGCGTACAGTAGTGTGTTTAAAAGACATAGTGGTAACTCCCTGAAATTGCGATTAAAAAGGTGCGGGCACCTTAAGTTATGACAACATTTCAATCAGTCTCGTGCGTAAAATGTCGTTACCGGAGTAGCCTGTCAGGAAACACAGGATAGAAATCTGTCGGGAAGAAACTGAAGTTGGTCACGTGAACCGAATGAGTTTTAGTGATTAAGTTAACGGCACACTGGCGAGGAAACTTGATAGCAGGGGGCGGACAGCCGGTTTGTTTGTCAGAAAAGTGTGATGTCTGTCAGGTTTTCATGCCGGCAATGTTTTCACGCGCTGTTGCGCATAACCTCTGAACGAAAGGCGCGGGCACAGGGCCGTCAGTGTGGCCGTCACGCCGGATTCATCATCAGAAAAATCATTCCATTTTTATAATCTCAGGCAATGATTCAAGTTTCATATTTTGAAACATAAAGCCCTTAATAACCCTCAAACTAAGCTTGCACTATAGAGTATAGCCAGTGCTATATTCGTCTTTGCCGGATAAAATTCACACAAAAATAACAAGCAAGAACAGGGCGGGGCAGTATGCGTGGAACAGGCCAGACTTCTTCTCTAACCGACAGAACCAATGCGGCGATTGCTAACGCCATGTCCGGCCGCAAACGCGGCCTGATGACACCGCTGTTGTTTGCGGGGCCTGCGGTGATCGCCTCGATCGCCTATATGGATCCGGGTAATTTTGCGACCAATATTCAGGCTGGCTCGCGCTATGGCTACGCGCTCCTGTGGGTGGTTGTCATGGCCAATATGATCGCCATGCTGTTTCAGGCGCTCTCCGCCAGACTGGGGATCGTCACCAACAGAAATCTGGCGGAAATGTGTCGCGACCAGTTCTCCAGACCCGTGGTTTGGGGGATGTGGGTGGGCAGCGAAATCGCCGCAATGGCGACCGATCTGGCCGAATTCCTCGGGGGGGCTTTAGCCCTGTCGTTACTGTTCCATATGCCGTTACTGGCCGGGATGGGTATCACGGCGCTGGTTACCTACGGCCTTTTGATGGTGGAAAAGCGTGGTTTCCGCCCTGTTGAGCTGATGATCGGCGGGTTAGTGGCGGTGATTGCACTGTGTTATCTGGTTGAAATGTTTATTGCGCAGGTTGACTGGGCCGCAGCCGGTCTGGGCATGGTGACACCGCAACTGCCCGACGCGCAGGCGCTGACCATTGCCGTGGGGATCATCGGAGCCACCGTGATGCCACATGCGATCTTCCTGCACTCGGGGCTGACTCAGCACCGTACCCATGCCAGGAATCCGGGCGAACGTCGTACACTGCTGCGTTTTTCTAATATTGAAGTGGTGATCGCGCTGACCCTCGCCGGATTGGTGAATATCGCGATGGTGATTATGGCCGCGAGTGCCTTCCATGCCGGCCACAGCGATGTGGCGGAAATCGAAACGGCTTACCACACCCTGACTCCGCTGTTAGGGGCGGGGGCGGCAGGTTTCTTCCTGCTGTCATTGATTGCTTCCGGTATTTCCAGTTCAGTGGTAGGCACTATGGCAGGCCAGATGATCATGCAGGGCTTCGTCGGTTTTCGCATTCCCGTCTGGTTGCGCCGTCTGGTCACCATGATCCCTGCGTTTATCGTGGTGGCGATGGGCGTTAATGCCACCGACGCGCTGGTATACAGCCAGGTGGTGCTCAGCCTGGCGTTGCCTGCGCCGATGATTGCATTGGTGATATTCACCAGCCGTCGCGACATCATGGGGGAGTTTGTTAACAGCCGCCTGACTGTCGTGACTTCCATCATCGGCACCGTGGTGATTGTGGCGCTCAATATCATCCTGCTGCTGCAAACATTTGGCGTGAATATCCCCGGTCTGGAATAAAGCCAGAAGGCTTACTTCGCCATCGCCTTCTGGTTCTTCGCCCGCAATTTCTTCGCCCGGCTCTCCAGCATCAAATAGCACACCAGCGCCAGCAGCAGCGGCAGGAAGTAGTAGAGCATACGGTAGGCCAGCAGGGCGGCGATAATCGTGCCCTGCGACGTATGTTCTCCGGCCAGCAGGGCGATAAACACCGCTTCCAGCACGCCGATCCCCGCCGGAATATGCACAATCACCCCGGCGATACTGCTGACTAACAGCACGCCCAGCACAAAGAAATAGTTCACATCCTCGCCTAACAGCAGCCAGATAATCGCCCCCATGGCCATCCAGTTGGCGCTGGAAATTACCATCTGCGCCACGGCAAATTTAAACGACGGTAGCACCAGTTTTTGCCCTTTCACCGTCATATGGCGGCGTTTAGCATAGGCGCAGAACCAGACGTAAGTGGCCACCATCGCCAGCAGCACAATGCCCATAATGCGCAGTGTGCCTTCGTCGATGTACCAGTGCGAAGGCAGCTCCACGACGCCGAAGGTGAAGATAATTCCGCCGAGCAAAATATAGCCAAGCCAGTTGGTGGTAATGCTCAGTGAGAAAATGCGGGTGATCGTGGCGCCGGGCAGACCCAGGCGGGAGTAGAGCCGGTAACGCATGCCGATGCCGCCAACCCAGGTGCTGAGCGTGAGGTTAAAGGCGTAGCAGATAAATGACACCAGCATCACCTGACGGGCCGCGAGTTTGTGCCCGCAATAAGCGCGCGCCAGCAGATCGTAACAGCCGTACAGCAGATAGCTGATGATCACCAGCACCACTGATATCAGCAGTGGCGTGCGGTTGTAATTGCGAATGACCTTCCACACGTCTTCCCAGTTGACCGTGCGGGCGTAAACCACCAGCAGCACAGCCACGGCGATAAAGAAAATCCAGGTGAGTATTTTTTTCGCCAGACGCCACTTCGGATGTGATGCAGACATTATGATTTCACCTCTGAATTCTCTGACGTCACCCGATCCTGCGTTTCAATTTCGGGTTGTACGGGCGGCTTTACCTGGGCAAGCCTTGGCGTGTGCGCCGGTAGCCAGCCGACCATGGCCGGGAATTTACGCAGGAAGTGAAACGCCACCACGCTTTTCGCCAGGTTCCACCAGGTGCGTTTCGGGGCCATAGTTTGATCCACGCGCTGGCAGTCTCTGGCGATAATACCGTGCAGGTTCTCGCGCAGCGTCTGGTTAAACGTCCGGTCGTGGATAATCAGATTGGCTTCAAGATTGAGCGACAGGCTCAGCGGATCGAGATTGCTGGAGCCGATCGTCGCCCAGTGAGCATCCATCAGCGCGACCTTGCCGTGCAGCGGACGACGGCGATATTCATACACCTGCACACCGCCTTTCAGCAGATAGTTGTACAGCAGCTCTGCACCGACTTTTACAATCGGCATATCCGGCTCGCCCTGCACGATGAGTTTTACCTGCACGCCGCGGCGGGCTGCATTGCGCATGGCGTGAAGCAGACGGTAACCAGGAAAGAAATAGGCGTTGGCGATAATCACTTCGCGCCTGGCGCTGGCCAGCATTTTCAGATAGTGACGCTCAATATCATCCCGGTGATCGTCATTATCGCGCCAGACAAACAGCGCCTGCGCCTCGCCGGGATTGCGATTTTCCGCCGCATGATAGCGGCGACGTTGCTGCCACCATCGGTGGGTATGCGCATGATCAGGCAGATTTTCCAGCTCAAACTGCAAAATGTCATCCACCACCGGGCCTTCCACCCGTACGGCGTAATCCTGCTTGGCCTCGGGACCGTAATCGGACATGTGCTCGGCGGAGTAATTAATCCCGCCGACAAACGCCACTGTATTGTCGATGACAACAATTTTACGGTGCATACGGCGGAAGAGATTGGTTCGCATACCGAACAGCGGCGGGCGCGGGTCGTAATAGCGAAACACCACGCCTGCTGAAGTCAGTTCGCCGACGAAATCATCGCTCAAATCAGGCGATCCGTAGCCGTCGAGCAGCACTTCAACCCCGATACCGCGCTGTGCGGCGCGCAGGAGCACCGCGTGTAACTGGCGACCCACGTCATCTTCAAACCAGATAAAGGTTTCGAGAATCACTTTACGCTGAGCGTTATCGATAGCGTCAAATACCGCCGGGTAATATTCGTCGCCATTTTCCAGAAGCTGGATGTGGTTGCCTTCCCGCCATGCGGTTTTCATAGATGGATCTCCGCGCTTAACGGGGCATGATCGGACAGATGACGCCAGTTACGCAGCGGCAGCACCGCAGGCGCGCTGGCATTGGCATTTTTCACATAGATCCTGTCAAGACGCAGAAGCGGCATCCTGACCGGGAAAGTGCGCGCCGGGCGGCCTTTTGCGCGGGTGAAAATCTCATCGAGTCCCGCCTGTACTTTAAGCGGGCGATTGGCTTTTTGCCGCCAGTCGTTGAAATCGCCCGCCACCAGCACCGGTTCTCCCTGCGGGAAAGCGTTAACCCAGTCGGCCAGCATCTTGAGCTGCGCCTGGCGGTGCGCTTCGCGCAGACCCAGATGTACGCAAATCACGTGGACAGGAGACCCAAGCTGCGGGGGCACGATACGGCAGTACAACAGGCCGCGATTCTCGCTACCCGCGACTGACACGTCGCGATTCTCGTAATGTTCAATGGGATAGCGTGAAAGGACGGCATTGCCGTGATGACCTTCCGGGTAGACCGCGTTGCGCCCGTAGGCGAAGTCGCTCCACATGGTGTCAGCAAGAAACTCGTAATGGGGGGTGTCCGGCCAGCTTTCCACGTGCAATGAATGCACATCATGTGCGCCCGTCACTTCCTGCAGGCAGACGATATCGGCACCGACGGTGCGTACCGCGTCGCGCAGCTCGGGTAAAATGAAGCGTTTATTAAACGCGGTGAAGCCCTTGTGAGTATTAATCGTCAGTACTTTCAATGAAAATTGCGGTCTTTGTTGGGTCATTCTTTATCCTGCCAGCGTCACTATCCTGATGAAAATAAAGTATAGTTTCTGTTACGAAAAGAGGCGGCGTCATGTGTGTCCGGGTGAAACGAGCACCGGGGTAATGCGCGCCCTCTTTTGACAGCCCCTCACTTTCGATGGCTCTTTTCTGCTCCTTTCTTCTCACTTCGCCAAATCAAAAATTCCCATTTTTGTTTACTTCCGTTTTGCTGGTTAAGCTATGAGCATCATCACTCTTTAATCAGTTTCGTGCACTTATTCTGAATACAGAGAAGGCGGGTGGATATGTTTCTTGAAGAACGTCGGCAGCAAATCCTGGAATATCTGGATAAAAACGAGCGGGTAAAAGTGGAGGTTTTGGCGTCCCTGTTTGCGGTGACCAGAGAGACCATTCGCAGTGATCTGAATGCCCTGGCGGCTGAAAAATTGGTTCAGCGATGTCATGGCGGTGCAATGGTGATACGGCGGAGTTTGCAGTCAAAGCTAATTGCTGACACCGGAGGCAACTTTGAAGTGTTGCTGCAACGGCTGCAGAGTCAGAAAAGAAAGCAGAGCGTACAACAGGGGAAAGGAAAGAACATGAAAGGTAAGGTTTGCATTCTGGGTTCATTTAACGTCGATATCGTGGCGAAGGTTGAACGTTTTCCAAAAGGCGGAGAATCCTTGTTGGCGCTGGGCAGCACGCTCGGCCCGGGCGGCAAAGGGGCGAATCAGGCCACGGCGGTCAGTCGTGCGGGTGCCAGAGTGCATTTCGTTTCCAAGGTGGGTAAGGACCAGTTCAGCCAGTTTGCTTATGATCACCTGACCTCCTCGGAGATCCACTCCTTTACCCTTTATCAGTCGGACACTGAGCCGACCGGCAACGCCATCATTTATGTCTCGCAGGAAAACGGCGAGAACATGATTGCCATTTATTCCGGTGCCAATAAAACCATCAGCGAAGACGAAGTGGCAGCGATCGCCCCCGAACTGGAAGATTCGGACGTGCTGCTCGTACAGCTCGAAAACAATTTTGCCGCTACCCTGAGCGCGATGAAATTGGCCAAAGCGCTGGGCGTGAAGGTGATACTCAACCCGGCCCCTTTCTCGAGCCATGCGCTTGAGTGTCTGGAATATGTTGACGTTATTACACCTAATGAAACTGAGGCATCGCAGCTTTCCGGCATTGACGTGAAGGATTTAGCCAGCGCCAAAGAGGCTGCACAGCGTATCGTCAGCCAGGGGGCGAGGCGGGTGATTATTACCATGGGATCGCGCGGCGCGTTGCTGTTTGACGGTAATCAGTTCCAGCACATTCCTGCCTTCCCGGCGCTGAGCGTTGATACCACCGGTGCAGGCGATGCTTTCAACGGCGCGCTGGCCTCAGGTATTGCCAATGGACAAAGTCTGGTTCAGGCGGCGACCTATGCCGCGGCGTTTGCCTCGCTGGCCGTCGAGCGTGAAGGTGCATCAAACATGCCTGATAAGGCTCAGGTTTCAGCACGTCTGGCGCAGCGATAAATGCTGCGGTAATTCTTTAGTTTCTTGTGACGGTCGCTGCCTTGATGCATTGAGTTTAGCGGCCACGTAATCGATTCCGTCTTAAGGAGCAGTCATGACTAAAAGTATTGAAGGCATCGTGCCGGTGATGTTGACCCCTTTCACCGAAGACAACCAGATTGACTATCCGGGCCTGACCCGTTTGATCGACTGGTATCTTGAGAAAGGTGTAGATGCGCTGTTCGCCGTGTGTCAGTCGAGCGAAATGCAGTTTCTGACCCTCGAAGAGCGCGTTGCGCTGGCCGGGTTTGTGGTGAAGCACGTTGCGGGGCGCGTGCCGGTGATTGCCTCGGGCCATATCAGTGATGATATCAATGACCAAATCAGTGAGCTGAGTGCGATGGCGAAAACCGGAGCCGACGCACTGGTGCTGGTCACCAACCATCTCGATCCGAAAAATCAGGGCAGTGAGACCTTCTTTGCCACCCTGGATAAGTTGCTGAGTGCCTTGCCTGAATCCATGCCGCTGGGTTTGTATGAGTGTCCTGCACCGTATCGCCGTCTGCTGACCGACGAAGAGCTCACTTACTGCGCCAACACCGGCCGCTTCGTTGTACTGAAAGACGTGAGCTGTGACCTGGCAACCGTTACCCGCCGCGTGAAGCTGGTGGCAAATACGCCGTTGAACATCATTAATGCTAATGCCGCGATTGCTTATCCGGCGATGCTGGCGGGGTCTAAAGGATTCAGCGGCGTGTTCACCAATTTCCACCCCGAGCTTTACAGCTGGCTGTATCACAAGGCGGCAACCCAGCCGCAACTCGCCGACGAGTTAGCCATTTTCCTGTCGCTGGGCGCGGTGACTGAAACACTGGGGTATCCGAAGAATGCCAAGATTTATCATCAGCGTCTGGGCACTTTCGACAGCGAGTTCTGCCGTGTGAATAAAGACAATGTGCTGGAAAAGTTCTGGGGGCTGACCGTATTGCTGGATCAAATTCACAGCGGCACGGCGCTGTGGCAGAAAAAAATCGCCGCCGTATAAGGTGAGATAGCCATGAGTGAGTGATGCGGATGAGTTGCCATCTTATCCGCTGATTAATGGCCTGGTCGGATATTCTATGCACATGATGATGCTGCCAGGCCGTCAGTTTCAAATCTATAACCTTTTTAGCCGTAATCCGACCCTGAATATAAATATAAAAGGATTATTCAACATGATCGTATGTTGCCTGAGAGACTGGGAACGTGAGAAATTCGCTTTCCATCCGATTATTAATAAAGGTATTGAGTATATTACTCAAACTGATTTTACCACGCTGACACCAGGGAAATTCGATATTATTCCGGACAAGATGTTTTGCCTTCTCCAGGAAATGAATACCGTTCCTGCTCATGAAATGCGGGCTGAGTCACATTTCAGGTTTGCAGATATTCAATTTCTCTTGCAGGGAGAAGAAACCATCGGTGTGGCGCGCGGTGCGGCGGAGCACGAGGTGGCAGAAGACCGGGCGGAGAAGCATGACATCGTGTTTTATCAGGAAACGAATAATGAATCGCTGATTCGTTTGGAACCCGGCATGTTTGCCGTTTTCTTTCCGCAAGATTTACATCGCCCTTGCTGTAATACCCGAAGTCAGTCTTTTATTCGTAAAGCTGTGATTAAAATTCACCTGAGTCTGTTCAATGATGACTTATTTATGAATAACTAATAGTGGATAATTAAAATGATGAAAGACGCTACCTCTCCTCCCGATACATCTTTGGTTAAAACGGCTGCTCCGGTTGTTTCACGCTTGCGCTGGGGCATTATTTTTATTTTGTTAATGGCGGCGGTCATTAATTATCTCGACCGTGCCAATTTAAGTATTGCTAATACCACCATTGCGAAAGAGTTTGGTTTCAGCCAGACGGAAATGGGCCTGCTGCTGTCTGCTTTCCTGTGGCCATATGCGCTGGCAAACCTGCCTGCGGGCTGGTTGGTTGACCGTTTCGGTCCTAAAAAAATGTTCTCGTGGGGCGTGGGGCTGTGGTCCACCTTCACGGTGATGGCAGGTTTCGTTAATGGTTATTCCATGTTCTATGCCCTGCGCATGCTGCTGGGCATTTCCGAATCACCGTTCTTTACCTCCGGCATCAAGATTACTCACCGCTGGTTCTCTGATAAAGAGCGCGCGCTGCCGACCTCCATCATCAATACCGGTTCGCAGATTGCCAATGCCATTGCACCGCCAATCCTGACCGTGCTGCTGTTAACGCTCGGCTGGCGCGGCATGTTTATTGCCATTGGCCTGGCGGGGATTCCGCTGCTGCTGGTATGGCTGAAATTTTACCGCAATCCGACCGAGCGCGAAGAAAAGGTGATCCACGCCAATTCTCAGCTGGTGCAGAAGTCGGTGACCGAAGTTAACGGCAATAACAAGGCGAGTTGGGGAGCGTTGTTCAGGCATAAAACCACCTGGTTTATGGTGATCGGCAACTTTTCTATCATGTTCACTATCTGGGTTTACCTGACCTGGCTGCCGGGCTACCTGGAAAAATCGCTGGGTTTTAGCCTGAAACAAACAGGCTGGCTGGCGGCCATTCCGTTCCTGGCGGGGATTTTAGGTGTGCTGTGCGGCGGGGCTATCTCTGACCGTCTTATCCGTCGCGGTGTGAAGACGATTACCGCGCGTAAGGTGCCGATTGTGGCCGGGGCAGCGCTGGCGGCCTGCTTTGTGGCGCCGATTCCTTTTGTGCACAACACAACACTGAGTATCGCGCTGCTGTCAGTTGGCTACTTCTTCTCGCAACTGCCGCAGGGTGTCATCTGGACGCTGGCCTCAGACATTGCGCCGAAAGAGCAGGTGGCATCGATGGGCGCCATTCAGAACTTTGGTGGGTTCCTGGGGGCGGCCTGTGCGCCGATTGTCACCGGGCTTATTCTGGATGCAACCGGGCAGTTCACCAACGTCTTCTTTCTCGGTGCCGGTTTACTGATGCTGGGCGCGTTAAGCTACGGACTGTTCGTGAAAAAGCCTATTTTGGTGACAATGTCGAAATAGCGACAATCGTAAACTTCATTAAACGCCTGGCTATCGGGGCGTTTAATGAGTACGGGTTACCCATGTTTCGCCTTTTGACACACTGAAGACAGTATGGAGAGTCCGCATCTCTGAAAGCAAAAAAC
>NZ_JYDF01000024.1:0-25986 GCF_003263525.1 Rahnella sp. NRRL B-41462
TCGCAGGGGAGGGAGCAGTCTTGTATTACATCAACCCCTCAAGCCTCACATATAACTCCCTGAACACTTCACGCCGCTCCGCATACGCAGTATGCCGTTCTGCGTCCGGCTGATGTACTTGCTCAAGTGGCAGTTCCGGCAGGAACCGCTCCAGCGGTTGCCCCGGATTCATGGCGATTTGTGCTAAACGTGCAGCACCGAGCGCCGGGCCGACATCGCCGCCGGTGCGGTATTCCAGCGTTTTACCGCTGATGTCGGCCAGCATTTGCCGCCAGTAAGGGCTGCGGGCGCCGCCGCCAATCAGCGTGATGCTATGCGGTTTCAGACCGGTTGCGTGCAGCACGTCCATTCCGTCTGCCAGAGCAAACCCCACACCTTCAAGTACGGCGCGGGCGATATCAGCCGGGCCATGCTGATGGGTCAGGCCGAACAACACACCTTTGGCATTCGGATTATTATGCGGGGTGCGTTCGCCGGAGAGATACGGCAGGAACCAGACCGGTGAATCTGCAGGCGGGGTCTTTTCTGCCAGACTGATCAGTTCGCCAACCGATGCGGTGCCGGTCAGTTTTGCAGCCCAGTCCAGACAAGAGGCGGCGCTGAGCATGACGGACATCAGATGCCAGGTGTCAGGCAGGGCATGGCAGAAGCTGTGTACCGCCTGTTGCGGATTACTCAGAAAACCGTCGCTTACCGCGAAATACACGCCGGACGTACCCAGAGATAGCATCGCTTGTCCGGTTTTATACAACCCGACACCGACGGCCCCGGCGGCATTATCACCGCCACCGGCAATCACCGGCACGGAATCCATGTTCCAGCGTGAGGCGAGTTCCGGCAACAGGTGTCCGGTAATCTGATTACCTTCGAAAAGCGCGGGCATCTGCTGGCGTGTCAGGCCGGTGGCATGCAGTAATTCGTCATTCCAGTCGCGCTTAGCGACATCCAGCCACAGGGTGCCAGCGGCATCAGACATATCGCTGGCGAACACGCCGGTCATCAGCCAGCGCAGATAATCTTTGGGCAGCAGAACCTTGTCTGTTTTGGCAAACACATCCGGTTCGTTTTCGCGTAGCCAGAGCAACTTCGGTGCAGTAAAACCAGGCATCATCAGGTTGCCGGTGATCTGCCGGGAATTCGGGACGTCCGTTTCCAGTTGCTGACACTGGCTGAAGCTCCGACCATCGTTCCACAAAATGGCCGGACGTAATACCTGCTGCTGTGCGTCCAGCACGGTGGCGCCATGCATCTGACCCGTCAGGCCAATCGCTTTTACGCCCTGCAGAGAGTGTTGTTGTGACAGTACGCAAACCGCACGGTCTGTTGCATCCCACCAGTCGGCAGGATTTTGCTCAGACCACAACGGATGCGGGCGGGAAAGGGTTAACGCCTCACTGTGGCTGGCGACCACCCGACCTTCTTCGCTGAGTAAAATGGCTTTCACGCCAGATGTGCCAAGATCTATTCCGAGATACATAGTTTTCCCTTATCTGTTAACCCGAATCTGTAACGATTAACGCCCTGCAATTCCGCGCGCAGCGGGCAGGGCGTCAACTTATTTTAGCCGGTTAACCAAACAGATAGCGGTTAACCAGATTCTCCAGACGCTCCTGCTGACCGCTCTGGTGCTGAGGGGACAGCGCGTTGTGTTGCGCATAGTTGCTCAGGGATTCCAGTGACATTTTGCCTTGCAGGATCTGCTGGCCCAATTCTGTGTTCCAGCCAGCGTAACGTTGGGCAACATGCTTATCCAGTTCACGGCTTTCAATCATACGGGCTGCCACTTTCAGCGCCAGCGCCATGGTGTCCATTCCACCGATATGGCCGTAGAACAGGTCATATTTATCGGTGCTCTGGCGACGAACTTTTGAGTCAAAGTTCAGGCCTCCGGTGGTGAAACCGCCCGCTTTGATGATTTCATACATCACCAACGCATTTTCTTCCACGCTGTTCGGGAACTGATCGGTGTCCCAGCCACACTGCGGGTCGCCACGGTTTGCATCGACGGAACCGAAGATACCCAGAGCAATTGCGTTAGCAATTTCATGGTGGAATGAGTGACCCGCCAGCGTGGCGTGGTTGGCCTCGATATTCACTTTGATCTCTTTTTCCAGGCCAAACTGTTTCAGGAAGCCATAGACGGAAGCAACATCATAATCATATTGATGCTTGGTCGGTTCCTGCGGTTTAGGTTCGATCAGCAGGGTGCCCTGGAAGCCAATTTTGTGTTTGTGCTCAACGACCATCTGCATGAAGCGACCCAGTTGTTCGCGTTCCTGACGAAGATCAGTATTGAGCAGGGTTTCGTAGCCTTCACGGCCGCCCCACAGCACGTAATTTTCGCCCCCCAGTTGTTTGGTGGCATTCATGGCGTGCACAACCTGCGTTGCGGCCCAGGTATAAATTTCTGGATTAGGATTGGTCGCCGCGCCTGCGCCGTAACGTGGATTGGTGAAGCAGTTAGCTGTACCCCACAACAATTTTACACCGCTGGCTTCCTGCTTTTGCGCCAGTACATCAGTCATGATGGCAAAATTATTGACGTATTCTTTAATTGATGCCCCTTCCGGCGATACGTCAACGTCATGGAAGCAATAGTAAGGCACGTTCAGCTTCTGGAAGAATTCGAAAGCGACATCCGCTTTACTTTTAGCCAGCTCCAGCGCGTCACCGGGATGTTGCCACGGGCGGTCAAAGGCGCCCACACCGAACATGTCATTACCATTCCAGCAGAAGGTGTGCCAGTAACAAGCCGCGAAACGCAGATGCTCAGCCATCGTTTTGCCGAGGATCACTTCTTCAGGGTTGTAATGACGGAATGCCAGCGGATTAGTGCTGTTAGCACCTTCGTAGCGAACTGCGTCGAGCTTGTCGAAATATGCGTGCATTGATAACTCCTTGAAAACGGGCCCAGCGGGACTGGGAGGCTGAGGCTCTATCTTCGGAGTTGACGTGACATCCCACAATTACGTTATTTCACACTCAATTTAATAGAATTATTAAGTGTGCGGCAGATCGCATAAATAACCTTTTTTCTTGTCGTTTTTATCCGTCTTCCACGATATCTCGATAATAAAAGTATCTGGCTTGTGCATATTACAATCAAACTATGATCCCCATCATAATTCCTAAAATAAACAAAAAATCGTAATGCAGTGATTAAAATCTGCAATTGCCGATTAATTACCCAGCGACAACAATCCTTGTGTCATTGCTGTACGCACTTCTCTGTATCTGCCTCTACTTATTCTTATAAAAGGTCTGACATGATGAAAATGAATAAAGTAATTCTTTCTGCCTGTGCCGCATTAGTGCTTTTTAGCCAGTCAGGGTTAGCGAAAGAAATTAAAATTGGTATGGCTATTGATGACTTACGTTTAGAGCGCTGGCAAAAAGACCGTGATATTTTTGTGGCTAAAGCCAAAACGCTCGGCGCGGATGTTTTTGTGCAATCCGCAAACGGCAATGAAGAAACACAAATGGCGCAGATTGAAAATATGATCAACCGTGGCGTCGATGTGCTGGTCATCATCCCGTATAACGGCGAAGTGCTCAGCAACGTGATCGCCGAAGCGAAGCAGGAAGGCATCAAGGTGCTGGCCTATGACCGCATGATTAACAACGCGGACATTGATTTTTATATCTCTTTCGACAATGAAAAGGTCGGGGAGCTGCAGGCACAAAGCCTGGTTGAGCGTGTGCCGCAGGGGAATTATTTCCTGATGGGCGGCTCGCCGGTGGATAACAACGCTAAGCTGTTCCGCGCAGGACAAATGAAAGTGCTGAACCCGCTGATCAAAGACGGGAAGATTAAAGTTGTGGGAGATCAGTGGGCCGATGGTTGGTTGCCGGAAAACGCCCTGAAAATTATGGAAAATGCCCTGACGGCCAACAACAACAAAATTGATGCCGTGGTGGCGTCTAACGATGCGACGGCCGGTGGTGCAGTACAGGCCCTGTCAGCGCAAGGACTGGCAGGGAAAGTGGCGATCTCGGGTCAGGATGCCGATCTCGCGGCGATCAAACGTATCGAAGCCGGTACTCAAACCATGACCGTTTATAAACCGATTACCAAACTGGCCAATGACGCTGCCGAAATCGCGGTGCAGTTAGGCAAAGGGGAAACCCCGAAATCCAATGCCACATTAAATAATGGCAAAAAAGACGTGCCGTCTTATTTATTAACACCGATCCCGGTGGATAAAAATAATATTGAAAGCACCGTGGTGGCCGACGGATTCCACAAAAAATCAGACCTTTAATTTTTCAATATTTTCTATAGAAACAACACTTCCCCCCGGAAGTGTTGTTTCTGCTGGAGGTGAAAGTGCCAGAACAATATGAAAAATTACCGTTGCTGGATATGCGCAATATCACCAAGCGGTTTGGTGCAGTAAAAGCCGTTGATAATATTAGTCTGACGTTATCTGCGGGTGAAGTGCTATCGCTGTGTGGCGAAAATGGATCGGGTAAATCCACGTTAATGAAAGTGTTGTGCGGTATTTATCCGCAAGGAACGTTTGAAGGTGAAATTTATTTTTCAGGAGAACGTCTTACTGCGAAAGGTATCCGGGATACCGAGCAAAAAGGGATCGCCATTATTCATCAGGAACTTGCGTTGGTTAAGCAACTGAGTGTGCTGGAAAACATGTTTCTGGGTAATGAATGGGGCAGTTATGGGCTGCTGGATACCGACAAAATGTATCTGCGTTGTCAGCGCATGCTGGCGCAGGTCAAACTCAATATTGATCCGCATACGCTGGTCGGGGAACTGGGGCTCGGGCAGCGGCAACTGGTTGAAATTGCCAAAGCGCTGAACAAGCAGGTCCGTTTGCTGGTGCTGGACGAACCGACGGCATCATTGACCGAAAGTGAAACCGCGATTTTGCTCGATATCATTCGTGACCTGCGCCATCACGACATCGCCTGTATTTATATTTCCCACAAACTCAATGAAGTCAAAGCCATATCGGACAAACTGTGCGTGATCCGCGATGGTCGTCATATCGCCACCTGCAATGCCGCCGGAACGTCGGAGAAAGAAATTATCGCCATGATGGTGGGGCGTGAACTGACGGAACTCTTTCCGCCGCGTGAACGCCAGATCGGTAAGGAAATATTAAGGGTGGAAAATCTTACTGCCTGGCATCCGGTTAACCGGCATATCAAACGGGTGGATAACGCCGGTTTTACGTTGCGTGAGGGCGAGGTGCTGGGTGTCGCCGGACTGGTGGGTGCCGGAAGAACCGAAATGATGGAGTGTTTATTTGGTGTTTATCCGGGACGATGGTCTGGCGATATCTGGCTGCAAGGCGAGAAAGTGCAGATCACCGATTGCCGCGATGCCATGCGGCGCGGGCTGGCGATGGTGCCTGAAGACCGTAAACGTGACGGCATCGTGCCGGTTATGGCCGTTGGCAGCAACATTACACTGGCGGCGTTAAGCCAGTTCAGCGCTGGCGGTGTTCTGCGCGAAGCCGAAGAACAGCACAGCATCAGTGAGTCAGTGAAACAACTCAAAATCAAAACCTCTTCTCCCGAACTGGCAATCGGGCGACTCAGCGGTGGCAATCAGCAAAAAGCCATTCTGGCACGGTGCCTGCTGCTAAAACCTAAAATCCTCATTCTTGATGAACCTACGCGCGGGATCGACGTCGGGGCAAAACATGAAATCTACAAACTGATCGGCCAGCTGGCGGCGCAGGGCATGGCAATTATCGTCATCTCATCAGAGTTACCCGAAGTGCTGGGACTCAGCGACCGCGTGGTAGTCATGCATCTCGGACAGGTCAAAGCCTGTCTGGATAACAATAATTTAAGTCAGGAACAGGTCATGGAAGCCGCATTGAGGAGTGAATCTTATGTCTAAATTTCCCCAACCAGGAACCCCGTCTGCGCCTGCAACTCAGGGTGGGGCCGACGCGTTATTTTCGATGCAGAAACTGAAGAGTATTAACCTGCAGGTGTTCGTCATGCTGGCGGCCATTGCGGTGATTATTGTCTTCTTTAGCGTCACCACTGACGGCGCGTATATCAGCGCACGTAACGTGTCCAACCTGCTGCGTCAGACCGCCATCACCGGCATTCTGGCTGTAGGCATGGTCTTTGTGATCATCTCAGCGGAGATCGACTTGTCCGTCGGTTCCATGATGGGGTTACTGGGTGGTGCGGCAGCGATTTTCGATGTCTGGCTCGGCTGGCCTTTGCCGCTCACCATTGTGGTGACCCTGGCATTAGGGCTGCTGTTGGGCGCATGGAATGGCTGGTGGGTAGCATATCGTAAAGTCCCGTCATTCATTGTCACACTGGCCGGAATGCTGGCGTTTCGCGGCATCCTGATTGGTATCACCAGCGGCACCACGGTATCACCGACGACACCTGCAATGTCGTTAATAGGTCAGAGTTATCTGCCGGATTCTTTCGGTTTTGGTATTGGTGCGATTGCGCTGGCCCTGTTTATTGGCTGGCAGTGGCGCAGGCGCAAACAGCGGGCGGTGCTGGGTTTGCCGCTGACCGCAGCAAAAAGTGATGTGACCCGCCAGGCACTCACTGCGGTTATCGCGCTGGGCGCTATTTACCTGCTCAATGATTATCGCGGTGTGCCAACGCCGGTGTTGATTCTGGTGGCGCTGATGTTGGGTGGCATGTTTATGGCCTCCCGCACCGCATTTGGCCGTCGTATTTACGCTATTGGCGGCAACATTGAAGCGGCGCGGTTATCCGGTGTTAATGTCGAGCGCAGCAAGCTGGCGGTGTTTGCGATAAACGGTCTGATGGTAGCGATTGCCGGTCTGATCCTCAGTTCGCGGTTGGGGGCAGGTTCGCCTTCGGCGGGGAATATCGCGGAACTGGATGCCATTGCAGCCTGCGTTATTGGCGGAACGAGCCTGGCGGGTGGCGTCGGCAGCGTGGCCGGTGCGGTTATGGGGGCTTTCATTATGGCTTCGCTGGATAACGGCATGAGCATGCTGGATGTACCAACGTTCTGGCAGTACATCGTTAAAGGCGGAATTTTACTGCTGGCGGTCTGGATGGATTCGGCGACCAAACGACGTGCATAAAGTCAGCAGAGATGGCAGTGATGACGGGCGGTCACTTAGGAAAGTCTGAGCAACCTCACAAATTCACTAAGCTAAATCTACGTAAGCCATGGTGTTGTGCTATTGACCAACCCAATCAGCCTCATTCATGAGTACAAATGAATGAGGCTTTAGTCTATGAGAAAACCGGTGAGAGACAGGCATGTTTGAAAAACGTTATCGGATCACGTTGTTATTTAACGCCAACAAAGTCTATGACCGTCAGGTCGTCGAAGGCGTGGGTGAATACCTTCAGGCCTCACAAAGCGACTGGGATATCTTCATTGAGGAGGATTTCCGCTGTCGCATAGACAACATTAAAGACTGGCTTGGTGATGGTGTGATCGCCGATTTTGATGACCGTGAAATTGAAACGTTGCTTGAAGGCCTCAATGTGCCGATTGTCGGGGTGGGCGGGTCTTATCATCAGGAAGAAGATTATCCGCCGGTGCATTATATCGCTACCGACAACTACGCACTGGTTGAAGCGGCCTTTATGCACCTGAAAGAGAAGGGGATTAACCGCTTCGCGTTTTACGGTTTGCCTGATGCCGGGGGAAAGCGCTGGGCGCAGGAACGCGAGCACGCGTTCAGAAAACTGGTGTCTGCTGAACAGTATCAGGGTGTGGTCTATCAGGGGATGGAGACAGCACCGGAAAACTGGCAACACGCTCAGAACCGGCTGGCGGACTGGATCCAGACACTGCCGCAGCAAACTGGCATTATTGCGGTTACCGACGCCCGCGCACGTCATCTGTTGCAGGTGTGCGAGCATCTGAATATTCCTGTACCAGAAAAGCTTAGCGTCATTGGTATCGATAATGAGGAACTGACGCGTTACCTGTCGCGTGTCGCCTTGTCATCCGTGGTACAGGGCACGCGCCAGATGGGCTATCGCGCCGCGAAACTTCTGCATCAGTTGCTGGATCAGCGTGATTTACCGTTACAGCGTATTCTGGTACCGCCGGTAAAAGTGGTAGAACGCCGCTCAACGGATTTCCGATCACTGCGTGATCCGGCCGTCATTCAGGCGATGCATTACATCCGTTACCATGCCTGCAAAGGGATTAAGGTTGAACAGGTTCTCGATGCCATCGGCATGTCGCGTTCTAATCTTGAGAAACGGTTTAAGGATGAAACCGGACAGACGATTCACGGCGTGATCCACGAAGAAAAACTCGACCGCGCCCGCAACCTGCTGGCTGCTACCTCGATTTCCATCAATGAGATCTCGCAGATGTGCGGATATCCGTCGCTGCAATATTTCTATTCGGTATTCAAAAAAGGCTATGAAATGACCCCTAAAGAGTACCGCAGCATTCATGGCGATAGCGTGTATCAGGATGTCTGAAAGCCGCATAAAAAAATGCCCCGTTCAGTGACGAACGGGGCATGAATACATTGATACCAGAGAATAAATTACAGTGTTATCACCACCGGACCTGCACCGGCAGCCGGGGTCAGCAATATCCCCAGCGCCTCTTCTTTCTGCGCAGCACCGCTCACTTCCCTGACCGATTTCTGATTGCGCAGGCACAGTGTCCAGCCTGATGCCTGGCCTTCCCGGATTACTGTAATTACGCCATCCCGCCGTTCGGCTTTCAGGGTGAAGACGGTTCTCCCGCTCAGATCGGTGATCACGCTTTCTGCCACCGCGCCGTCTTCCAGCTCGAACAGATGGAATTCAGGCTGCTGGCTGTAATCATAATCCGGCTTCTGATTATTACTGCCAAGCGCCAGCAAGGTATTCGGACGAACATATAACGGCAGGCTGTCGAAGCCATGCTGCTGACGATGCCAGCGCGAACCTTCGGCCACGTCGTTGCTCAGAAGGTGCGTCCAGCGGCCTTCTGGCAGATAGAAATTGACATCGCCTTCTTCGCTGAAAACGGGGGCGACCAGCAGATCATCACCAAGCATATATTGACGGTCAAGATAATCGCATGCCGGATCGTCAGGGAACTCCAGCATCATGGCGCGCATCACCGGTGTTCCGTGGCTGGCAGCCTGGGCTGAAGCGGGGTAGAGATACGGCATCAGGCGGCATTTTAGCTGCGTGAACTGGCGCACCACATCGCAGGCTTCATCGTCATACACCCAAGGCACCCGATAGGATTTGCTGCCATGCAGGCGGCTGTGGCTTGAGAGCAGGCCGAATGCGCACCAGCGTTTGTAGATGTGCGCCGGTGCAGTATTTTCGAAACCGCCAATGTCGTGGCTCCAGAAACCAAAGCCGGATAATCCGATGGATAACCCGCCACGCAGGCTTTCAGCCATCGACTCGTAAGTGGCGTAGCAGTCACCGCCCCAGTGAACCGGGAATTGCTGCGCCCCCACCGAGGCGGAACGGGCGAACAGCACGGCTTCGTCTGCGCCGAGTTTATCCTGCAACGTTTCGTATACCAGTTTGTTGTACATAAACGCGTAATGATTATGCATTTTTTGCGGGTCACTGCCGTCGTGCCAGACGACGTCGGTTGGGATACGTTCGCCGAAGTCGGTTTTGAAGCAATCGACACCCATATCCACCAGACGTTTCAGATGGCCCGCGTACCATTCAGCGGCCTGCGGATGAGTGAAATCCACGATGCCCATACCAGCCTGCCATTTATCCCACTGCCAGACACGGCCGTCAGGGCGTTTGAGCAGATAACCTTTTTCTTTACCTTCACGGAAAAGCGGTGATTTCTGGCCGATGTACGGGTTGATCCACACACAAATTTTCAGGCCGCGCGCTTTCAGGCGCTGCAACATACCCTGAGGATCAGGGAAAGTTTGCGGATCCCATTCAAAATCACACCACTGGAAAGCTTTCATCCAAAAGCAGTCGAAGTGGAAAACATGCAGTGGCAATTCACGTTCCGCCATGCCGTCAATAAAGCTGTTGACGGTCGCTTCATCATAGTTGGTGGTAAACGAGGTGGTCAGCCACAGGCCAAACGACCAGGCGGGTGGCAGTGCAGGGCGGCCGGTCAGACGGGTATAACGATCGAGCACTTTTTTCGGCGTCGGGCCATCGATAACGAAATACTCGAGATATTCGCCTTCCACGCTGAACTGCACTTTGGAGACTTTTTCTGAGCCGACTTCAAAAGACACACATTCAGGATGATTTACCAGCACGCCGTAGCCGCGGTTTGTCAGGTAGAACGGAATGTTTTTGTAAGACTGCTCAGTGCTGGTGCCGCCATCGCGGTTCCAGGTTTCGACAGTCTGGCCATTTTTGACCAGCGCGGTGAAACGTTCACCCAAGCCATAAACCGTTTCGCCAACGCCCAGATCCAGGCGTTCCATCATGTAGGTTTTATGCGAGTTTGTGTCCTGAACATAGCCGTTAGATTTCGCGACACTGCCGGTGATCCGGCGGCCATGGCGCAGGAAGTCCAGCGTCCAGTTATTACCTTTGGTGACGCGAACACTCAGATCACCGCTGTGCAGCGCGGCGAATTCATCGTTGTCTTCAAAGCGCAGTTCGGGGGTGTCGGTTTGCATTAACGGATAATGCGGGCCTTTATCCATTTCGCCATCAAAATGAGTAATACGTACACCCATCACGCCGGTCTGCGGCGAGAAGA
This sequence comes from Rahnella sp. NRRL B-41462, assembly GCF_003263525.1. NCBI lineage: Bacteria > Pseudomonadati > Pseudomonadota > Gammaproteobacteria > Enterobacterales > Yersiniaceae > Rahnella > Rahnella sp. NRRL B-41462. The sequence goes on from NZ_JYDF01000024.1 coordinate 10,655, forward strand.
AACGCAGCGTAAACAGTGGCGAGTCCAGTTGGCTGGCGCGTTCCGAGGCATCTTTCGGCGCAGCATAAATCACCATCTCATTACCGGAGCGTTGTACTTCAAACACCTGAAGCGGGTGCGTGAGTGACAATCCTTCCTGGATCAACCAGTTACCATCACTGATCTTCATAATGTCTCTTCCTTTTAAACTTCATCCAATTTATTTCATAAATTCTTGCTGATTGCGGCGGATGCCTTGTGCGACTTCATCAAGAATGCGGCGTAGCAGCGGGGTACGAAGAATGTAATAGCGTTTACAGATGATGGCGCTCAACAGGTAGCAAACTGCCGGAACCAGGGTGAACAGCGCGATAATGCTGGTCATGGTGGCTGCATTTTGGGTGGCGGCACCGGACTGATAACCAGCACCGGCCAGCATCCAGCCGATCATGGCGCCGGCCAGGGCCAGACCGAGTTTCAGAACAAACAGGGTACCGGCGAAGCTGATACCGGTCAGGCGTTTGCCATCGTTCCATTCACCGTAATCTACGGTGTCGGACATCATTACCCACTGAATTGGCGTGACCAACTGATGCAGAACGCCGATAACGAAGATGAAGATAAACATCAGCACGCTGCCGTTCACCGGCAGGAAGAACATGCCGAGGCTTAGAACCGCCAGAATGGCGTTGGTCCACCAGAAAACACTGACCTTACATTTCCAGTCGGTCAGCGGTTTTGCCAGCGCACTGCCTAACAGGTTACCGACGGAATAGACGCCAAGGAACCAGGCGAACAGCACCGGATTGCCGAGAATGTACGTCACGTAATACATCATGGCGCCGCCGCGAACCGCGACCGCAATGATGTTGAGGATGGTCAGCAGGCCGACAATACGCCACTGGTCGTTGTGCCAGATATCACGCAAATCTTCGCGCATGGTGCCGGTCGGTTTGCCCGGATCGATACGTTCTTTGGTGGTGGCAAAACAAATCGCCAGCATCACGGCCGCGACAATCGCCAGCACCGCAATCCCGCCCTGATAACCGAGCGCCTGATTTTCTCCGCCGATCAGTTTAACCAGTGGCATCATCAGCACGGTACTTAACATGCCGCCAGCAGTGGCCAGCACGAAGCGATAGGATTGCAGTGAAATACGTTGCGTCGGGTTAGAGGTAATCACACCGCCAAGGGCGCAGTAAGGAATGTTGACCACGGTATACATCAGCGTCAGCAGGGTATAAGTGATAGCGGCGTAAATCATTTTGCCGGTCATGCTCAGCTCTGGCGTGGTGTAAGTGAATACGCAGACGATGCCGAAAGGAATGGCGCCAAACAGCACATAAGGGCGGAATTTCCCCCAGCGCGTTCGGGTGCGGTCTGCCAGTAATCCCATGCAGGGGTCTGAGATCGCGTCCAGTGCGCGGGCCAGCAGGAACATCGTACCGACATAACCCGCAGGAATGCCGAAAATATCGGTATAGAAAAACATCATGTAGAGCATGACGTTATCGAAAATGATATGACTGGCGGCGTCGCCTAATCCGTATCCAATCTTTTCCTTGACCGAAAGGATTTCTGTACTCATTGCTTCAATGTCCATATGAAAAGGGTGAGTACGTTTTTAACGGTTGGCGGGGGCCTGAGGCTATTGAGATTTTTGTTTCTGAAATTATGTTTCTTTATTTCTGTGATCGCACAGCGCAAACGGAGGAAAGTTGAGCGGGAAAAGTGTGGAGGAAGAGCCTGATACGGGGCGGATACATGCGGAAAAAACCTCCCGTTTCCGGGAGGCTCCGATGTTTATTTTTTATATTTTGCTTCCAGCGTCGCAAACCACGGTGCGGTGAAATCTTCAGATTTACCCCAGCCAGGAATGATTTTGCTCAGACCGGTCACGTTGATGCCGTCCGGTTGGCTGAGAAGCAGAGATTGCGGAATGGTCTGTGCCGGGAATTCATAGGTTGCAGGGGTTTTCTCACCGGCAATTTTAAGCGCCACAATTCGCAGGTTAACCGCGCCAATCAGCTGTGTATCCACTGCAGCGGTCATCTGCCACGGGCTGCCTTTTTCGCGCATCAGTTGTAAATCCTGATTCGATACATCAATGCTGTAGAGTTTGATCTCGGTACGGCCATTTTCTTTCAGTGCTTTATACGCGCCCTGACTGAAGGCGTCCCATGCGCCCCAGATGGCATCAATCTGACCTTTCGGGTATTTCGCGAGAATTGCACCGACTTTGTTAGCTGTGTCGCCCTGCACGTCAGAAGACACTGCGCCGATCGATTCCAGCTGATGAATGCCCGGATTCTCTTTCAAAATAGCTTCGTAGGTTTTCTGGCGTCGTTCCATTGGCGGGAAACCGGCTACCCACAGTTTGACGATATTAGCCTTACCGTTAAAGTCTTTCACCAACTGACCGACAGACGCTTTCGCCAGTGAGGCATCGTCCTGACGGGTGACGGCCACGCCTGGAATGTTTTCCGGCACCTCGGTATCAAATGCGGAAACCGCAATACCCGCTGCCGCAATGCGTTTTGCCAGCGCTTCGGAATACGGGCCGCGTCCCTGGGACAGGATAATGCCGTCGTATTTCTGGCTGATGGCCTGATTCACGAAATCCTGAAATTTGGCGTCATCGCCATTACTCAGAAAGGTATCCACTTTAAAGCCAAGTGCGCGGCCTTGTTTAATGGCACCGGCCAGGAACTGCGTGGTGTTATCGTCGGAGCCAAGATTACGGATAACTGCGATGCGCACGGGACCGTTGTGCTGGGCGATAGCCGCCGGAACGGGCGCAGGTGTTTCACCGGCAGCGAAGGCCGGTACAGTGGAAAACAGGCTTAATGCCAGCAGGGATGCGGATATTTTTTTCATTATTGAACAGCTCCGTCGGACACGATGTTTTTTCTGGTGTTTTTTTTGGTAAATCCGGGAAGGCAATGCGGCTTTCCAGATTGAGGATGTACAGAAGTCTGTCTGTCTGGACGTCTATTCTGTCTGAGCAGTTTACCGGTATGTTACGAAAGAAGGAATGCTTTGTTGTTATTATATTTAACAGTGTTGTTATTCCTGTGGGTTATAGCGGATGCGCAGCCTCTGAGCAAAATCAGGCACATGGCCTAAACTGAATTTTTGTCTGCGATTTTTACATTGATTGTTCATTCCTCTAATACAGCCTCCGGGAGAAGCCTTATGCCATTTTCTTTCCGCGACACCTTATTGCCTGCTTTTGCGCTGGTGATGTTAACCACCAACGTCTCTGCTGCGCCGAAATCCCCCGTCCCGCTGCCACTTGTCAGTGCGCAGGTCACTGAACTGGCAAAAGGGCTGGATCACCCGTGGTCACTGGCTTTTTTGCCTGATAATCAAGGGGCGCTGATTACCGAACGCAGCGGGCAACTGCGACTTTGGAAGCAGGACGTTGGATTATCCGCACCGCTGAAAGGTGTACCGGCCGTGTGGGTCGCCGGGCAGGCCGGTTTGTGGGATGTCCGTTTGTCGCCAGATTTTGCCAGTAACCGCCGGGTGTATCTCACCTTTGCGCAGCCGGGTGAAAAAGGTGAACCGCATGCTGCGCTGGGCTATGGCACGTTGACGGCGGACAATAAAACCCTGACGAATTTTAAGGTCATTTTCGTACAGCAACCGGCGTTGCAAAGCGGTATTAATCTCGGCGGGCGCATCGCCTTCGATCAGAAGGGAAATATTTTCCTGACGACCGGTGACAATAATCAGCGCATCAACGCCCAGCATCTGAATCAGTTGCAGGGCAAGATTTTGCGTCTGACACCGGAAGGCGGCGTGCCGCAGGATAATCCGTTTGTTCAGGACAAAAGTGCGAAGCCGGAAATCTGGACTTTCGGCAACCGTAATCCGCAGGGACTGGCAGTTAATCCGTGGAGCGGGGTGTTGTGGGAAACCGAACACGGCCCGCGTGGCGGCGATGAAGTGAATCTGCTGAAAGCGGGTAAAAACTACGGCTGGCCGCTGGCAACCTTCGGGATTAACTATTCCGGGCAGCCGATCCCCGAAGCCAAAGGCACCACATTAGCGGGGGCGGAAGATCCGATTTATTACTGGGAAGTTTCACCGGCATTAAGCGGCATGGCGTTCTATAACGTGCAAAAATTCCCGCAATGGAAAAACTCGCTGTTTATCGGTGCACTGGCAGGAGAATCGCTGATCCGCCTGACGCTCGACGGCGAAAAAGTCACGCATGAAGAGCGTTTACTCAGTGACCGTAAGGAACGGATCCGCGAAGTGCAGGTGGGTGCAGACGGATTTGTGTATGTGCTGACCGACGATCGCGATGGCAAGTTGCTGAAGGTGGCACCGCAGGGTTAAGTCCTGAAGGGTTAACTCAATAAAAAGGCGGGCTATTTCAGCCCGCCTCAGTTTCAGTCAGCGCAATCAGCGTTGCGTTCTTTGCGCCTTGAACAGGGCCCAGACGCTGAGCAACCCGACCATCATCAGGTAGTAGCCCGGTGCCAGACTGCTGCCGGTGGCGGAAATCAGCAATGTACAGATGAATGGCGCGAAGCCACCAAACACGGTTACGGCGACGTTGTAGCTGATCGCCATCCCGCTGGCGCGGGTGGTGATCGGGAACAGGTCAGCCATCATCGACGGCACGGTGGAGAAATACACCGATTTCAGCAGTGCCAGCCAGCTTATCAGCAACAACAAGGACATCGCCGAAGTGTGTTGCAGCATCAGCCAGAATGCCGGATACACGGTCAGCAACAGCAGAATAAGCGATCCCCACATCAGCGGCAGACGGCCAATTTTCTCCGCCCACAGGCCCATAACGGGCGTTACTACCGTCAGGATAATCCCGGCTGCCAGTGTGGCGCTGAACCCCGCCGAAGCAGGCAGATGCAGTGTTTTGGTGGCATATGTCGGTACGTAGTTCAGCATATAGTTGATGGCAGTAGACACCACCATCAGGCCAATCGCGGTAAAGAACAGGCCTTTTTGCGCACGCACGATTTCTTTCAGTGGAGACGCGGTTTTCTCGGCCTTGCTGAAACTTTCCGATTCCCGGATATGACGGCGGATGTATAAACCGACCGGCCCGATCAGCAGCCCGAAGATAAACGGAATACGCCATCCCCAGTCCTGCAGTTGTGTTTCACTCAGCACTGCCGATAAGCCCAGCCCGAATGCCGATGCCAGCAGCGTACTCGCGCCCTGTGTCGCGAACTGCCAGCTGGCGATAAACGCTTTGCGTTCCGGGAAGTGTTCGACCAGAAAGGCCGTCGAACTGCCGAATTCACCGCCTGCCGAGAAGCCCTGAATCAGACGAGCTGCCAGGATTAACAACGGAGCCGCCATGCCGATGGTTCCGTAAGACGGCGTGATAACGATAATCAGGCCGCCGATCATCATCAGGCTGATGGACAGCAACAGTGAGGCTTTGCGTCCGTGTTTGTCTGCATACGCACCCAGCACAACCGCGCCGAGCGGGCGGATCAGGAATGACACGCCGAAACTGCCAAACGTCAGTAACAGGGAAACGGTCGGATCGGATGTCGGAAAATAGGCGTGAGCAATGTAGCTGGCGAAAAAACCGTAAATCGCGATATCAAACCATTCCAGCGCGTTACCGATACAGGTCGCAAAGAGGGTTTTCATCAGGTTTGGCTTTTCTGTCGCGTTGCCGGTTGTATGGGATGACGCCGTTAACTGGCTCATTTGGCACCTCCGGCGTGATCAATATGCTGAGCGAGCAGGGCGGTACCATGCTCGCCGAAATCCCATAACAGACGGGTCATGATCGCCAGCCCCTCGCGGGCGACGGAAATCAACATGTGCTCGTTGACGCCATGCTGACCGCAGGCCGGATACGAATGCGGAACCCACAACGTCGGCAGGCCGAGAATATCGGCAAAAACGTCATTGGGCAGTGAACCGCCGAGGTTCGGTAGCAGCGCCGGTTTTTTGCCGGTAGTTTGCTGCATGATGTTCAGCGCCCAGCCGACCAGCGGGTCGGTCGGGTCGAAACGGGTGGCCGGTGAACCGCGCATAAATTCCACTTCAACCTGCGGGAAACCCTGTGTATCAAGATGGTCACGCACGTGTTTCGCCAGGTTTTGCCAGTCAGTGCCGACCACAAACCGTAGCTGACACACTGCCGTGGCGTTGCCGGGAATCGCGTTCATCGGGCGCTGCGGATTACCGGTCAGGAATGACAGCACTTCCAGCGTATTCCAGGCATACAAACGCTCGGCTGGCGTCAGACCGGCTTCTCCCCAGTCCGGGTCGATCTGCGGATCACTTTCGCCGCCACCGACGTCAACATCACGGAGAATGTCTCGCACTGCCTCACTGACTGCAGGCGGTTTAAGCGCTTCCACCTGCAACTGACCCTGCTGACTGACCAGCGAGGCCAGCGCATTCGCAAGCTGAATGCCGGGATTGGTCAGCAGACCGCCCCAGTTGCCGGAGTGATAGGCGTTGTCGCGGGCATTGATGGTCAGACGGAAATTGACCGCACCCCGCGAGCCGAGGAACAGCGTCGGGCGCACAGCACTCAGGCGCGGGCCGTCGGAGGCCAGGAAAATGTCGGCGCTGAGTTGGTCGTGATAATCGCGGCACAGTTCGGCCAGCCCCGGCGAGCTGATTTCTTCACCCATTTCGAACAACAGTTTGCAGTTAAAGCCGAGACGGCCACCACGTGCTTTGAAGATTTGTTCCAGTGCCGCGATATTAACGCTGTGCTGGCCTTTGTTGTCGGCGCTGCCGCGTCCGTACCAGCGGTCACCTTCTTCTTTCAGCGCCCATGGCGACAAATCACTGCGCCAGTTTTCATCGTCGCCGAACACCACGTCGCCGTGGCCATAGCTCAGTATGGTGGGCAATTCGCTGTCTTCAATGCGTGTAGCAATCAGGAAAGGACGGTTGGCGGCATGAGGATTTTCCACGCTGAGCAGGCTGAAACCCATCGCTGAAAGTGCCGGTTTAATCTCTTCATCGAGATAACGTGCCAGTTCAGCGTCTCGCTGATTGCTCTGGCTTTCGGTGGCAATAGCCACCCTGCGTGCCAGTGTTCTTTTGTATTCACCCTGATCGAACCAGGCTAATGCCTGTTCAACGATATTTTCCGCTGTCATGAATAACCTGCTTTTTAATGTTTTGAGGATTTATTGTTGGTTTTTTTAGCGGTTTCACTCTACGCGCGGCGCAAGCGTTGCCACAATAATAATAATTGCAACTTAGCGTTGCTTTTATTGTAATGCTTGTCTGCACAGTTATGAGGCAATACGGCCATGCAAAGTACGGAAATTCGCTATTTCCTGGTAGTGGCAAACACCGGTTCGCTGAGTGCGGCGAGTAAGCAATTATTTGTCGCAGTGTCTGCCATCAGTCGCCAGATCCAGCGCCTCGAAGAACGTATCGGTGCGCCGCTTTTTGAGCGTCATGCCCGCGGCATGGTGCTGAATGATGCCGGACAAATTCTGGAAAACCATGTGCGCAAAAGCATGATGGACATGGAACACGCCATGGCAGAAATCCAGGGTTTGAACGCGGTACGCCGCACGGTGATCCGCATGGCCTGCACCGACGGGCTGGCGTTTGATTTGCTGCCGCAGCTGTTTTCACAGTTCCGGCTGAACAATCCGGGTGTGATGTTTTATCTCAACGTCGGCACGGCGGTGGAAGTGTCGGAGATGATCCACAACGGCGAAGTGGAACTGGCGTTGCAGTTCAGTCTGGTGGCGGAGCGCGGTGTGGATATTCTGGCGTCTTTTCCCGCGCCGGTGCGCATGGTGATGCGTCCGGATCATCCGCTGGCGGAATCTGAGGTGCTGCTGACGGATTTGCACCCGTACCCGCTGGCGATGAACGAGCAGGGCAGCACCATCCGCCAGTTGTTTGATTTGTCCTGCCGGATGAGCGGCATTTTTCTTGAGCCTGCGGTGAGTTGTAACCGTTTCTCGACGTTGTACGATTTTATGGTGCAGACACCGGGCGCGATTGCGGCATGCAGCCATTTTTCCATTATGTACAAAGCGCGCCGCGACAATTTGCGGGTGAAACCGGTGAATATTGAACAACTGAGTCAGCGTACGTTGCAGTTGCAGTCACCGGCAGGCAAGCGGCGTCCGGCGGCACTGAGTCAGTTCATCGATTTTATTCGTGATGAACTGACGCGTGAAAACGAGAATTTTATTCGTGATTTCCGGCTGTAGCCGTCAGCATGCGTCTTGTTGCCGATGCGCGTAGCGTGACCAGTGCAGGTTGTGCCAGCCTTTTGCAGCAGCGAGCTTTTGCAGGGGCTCGCTGGCATTAATGACCGTAGCGACATCGGCAAACTCCAGCAAAGGCTGATCATAAAGCGTATGGCTGTAGGCGAAAATTTGCTGATAGAACGTCGGCTCGCGATTCTCCAGCCACAGTTTTAAGCGCTCAAGACGCCCCTCATGAAAGGTCAGTTTACCTTCGACCCTGCCGCTGAAACGCTGGTTAACGATACCGGCTTGCAGCCCGAGTCCGGCATTCGCACCCAGACGTCGGGCGACCGGCATGACCAGATGGTCGCCCGATGCGGAGATAATCAGGATTTCATCCCCGCGCATACGGTGCCAGTCGAGCCGTTCACGCGCCTGCGGATAAACCCGTGGCATGATATCCCGATGGATAAACCGCTGAACCCAGTTCGCCACGGTGGCACAGTTCAGGCCGCTCATGGGCTGTAACGTCTGAGAAAGATAGCGGCGGTAACGCTCGGTGGTTTGCGGGCAAATAACACCGCTGGCCGGAGTATTGTGCTGATGAACGGCATTCAGCCGGTAATGACTGAGTTCATCGCGGGGGGTGTAGCCCTGCGAAACCAGCCAGTGCAACCACAGATTGTGGCTGTCATCGCAAATCAGCGTGTGGTCGAGTTCAAATATTGCGAGATCCATGGGGCGGATTCCCTCATCTGAAAGCCTTCATTCAGCGTAGCGCAATTTCAAATATTGAGTGTTTTGTGAACAACATTGTCACGCGATCTTCATCAGGCGTGAAAGCGAGTCCACAGGCTTATCAGCAACCATGCTGCCAGTGACCAGCAGACCACGGCGCCAAACAGGGCGTAGGGGAGTTTCATCGAGCCGATGAAGAAATACAGAGAAATCAGATACACCATGTAAGGGATAACGGCCCACAGTCCGAAAATAATGGTGGTGCGCAGGGCTTCAATGCTGCGTTCGGTGCCGACGATATAATGGGCAATCAGCGCAAAAGTGGGGAACAGCGGAACCAGTCCGGCAATGTAATAATTGCGGGTTTTAGACAACACGCCGATCAGAATCACAACCAGTGCGCCAATCAGCGCTTTTACCACCAGACCTGTCATTGATGCCCCTGCGCCTGTTCACTCGCATTGATTTCTGTGGTGAATAAGCCCTTTATTGTTATAGGTATTTTGTATGTGATTTACAGACAAACTGCCCCAGCCGGATGGAATGGTCAAGTGCTTACTGCTGTTTTTATCATCAGTTGAATCTGCGCAAGCAGCGGAAAACTCTACTATTCTTAAGATCTTTACACTATTTAGGTTTATTCCCGACCCGGAAAGCAGTAGGTTTTACCTCTGACAGAGTTGCACAATCTGATTGAAAGATAAGATAAATTTCAGTTACCCGGACAAAAGCGCTGATACCTATGACAATTTCTTCCCAATTCAAACGGACTTTCATTTACGCGCTGGGCGGTGGAGTATTGCTGCTGGCGCTGCCTGCCGCTCAGGCGGATAACGCCCCGGTCGCGCCGCAGATTAACGCGAAATCCTGGGTACTTATGGATTACAACAGCGGGAAGATCCTGACGGAATCTAATCCCGATGCGCGTCTTGACCCTGCCAGCCTGAGTAAAATCATGGTCAGCTATGTGGTCGGGCAGGCGATCAAATCCGGCAAAATCAAATCAGATGATCTGGTTTCCGTCGGTAATGACGCCTGGGCAACCGGCAATCCGGTGCTGCGCGGCTCCTCGCTGATGTTCCTCAAGCCGGGTGACCGCGTGCCAGTTTCTGAGCTTAACAAAGGTATTGTGATCCAGTCAGGTAACGACGCCAGTATTGCGCTGGCGGATTTTGTGGCGGGCAGCCAGGATTCATTCGTCAACCTGATGAATCGCTATGCCGAACAACTGAAACTGCAAAACACCCATTTCAAAACCGTTCACGGGCTGGATGCGGACGGGCAATATACCTCCGCTACTGACATGGCCCTGTTGTCGCAGGCGCTGATCCGCGATACGCCGGATGAATATGCGCTGCACAAAGAAAAAGAATTCACCTTCAATCACATCAAGCAGATTAACCGCAACCGCCTGTTGTGGAGCTCTAACCTGAACGTTGACGGCATCAAAACCGGTTACACGTCGGGCGCGGGCTACAATCTGGTTTCTTCCGCCAGCGATTCCACCGGCATGCGTTTAATCGCTGTGGTGATGGGGGCGCCAAGCGACAGGATCCGTTTTAATGAAAGCGAAAGCCTGTTGACCTGGGGTTTCCGTTTCTATGAAACGCTCACGCCAATCAAGGCGGGTGATGCCTTTACCAGCCAGCGTGTCTGGTTTGGTGAGGAGAAAATGGTGCCACTCGGCGTGGCTGAAAATGCCTCGCTGACCATGCCTAAAGGCCAGCTGAAGAATCTCAAGGCCAGTTTCAATCTGACCAGTCCGCAGCTTGAAGCACCGCTGGCGAAAAATCAGGTAGTGGGTACAGTAGATTTCAGTCTGGACGGCAAGGTCATCGAACAGCGTCCTCTGGTGGCGTTGCAGGAAGTGAAAGAAACCGGTTTTATTGGCCGTATCTGGGACTTCGTGATGATGAAGATCAGTGGATTGTGGGGCAGTATTTTCGGCAAATGATAATCTGCTGACATAAAAAACGAGGCTCAGGTAGCCTCGTTTTTTTATGCTTTGAATAACGGAGCAGGGGATCAGTGCTGAACCCAACCTTTCTTGATCGGGAAAGCAAAACCGAAACGGTAAACCTTGCACATCAGGGCATTAATCGGTTCGCCGAACAAGTTCCACACCAGTTGCGCGAACAGGCACCCCAGCATACCTACCAGGAAGCCGCCCAGCATATCCAGCGGCCAGTGCACGCCAAGGTAAACGCGTGACCAGGCGATCGACAAGGCGGTTACCATCAGTAAAGCGCCTGACCAGATACGGTGCCAGAACAGGAAGGCCAGCGCGAAGGTGAAACTGACTGTACCGTGATCACTCGGGAAGGAATCATCCGGTGAATGATGCAGGAAGTTATAACCAAAACCTTCCACAAAAGGACGGGCATGAGGGAACAACATGGAAAACGTTTTAGCCGTTGTCATCGCAAAAAGAAGCGCAATGGCTGTCTTACTGATCATTTCGCGTTGCTTATCGATACGCTCCTGATGGCCCCATAGCCACAGGCCGATAATCAGCAGCGGGACAATCATAATCAGGTCATTAGCCAGAAAAGTGGCCAGCTGAATCAGCGCTTTCGGCGAATCCGGTGTGGCGTTAATCCATAGAAAAATCAAATGATTTAGTTGCTCCATAATACTACCCTCATTTATACAGGCCAAAATAGCCATCAAAAGAATCCGGTAACTTGCTGACAGGACGAAAAAATTTCAGATACGTTAATTTGTGCTGCCCTGCAGGTAAAGGGGTCTCGTCTGAATATCCGCATTCATTGAATAACGGTATAGTTTCACGATGAAATAGAGTGTAAAGAGAAGAACTTAAGGAAGCCTTAAGCGGGTGGTCATACCGCCTGAGCGGGGGACAGACAAAGTCTGAATACGGTAACGAGGAGAGTGTCAGAATGGAGATTCGTGAGGCTGACATCGGCGATTTAAGCCTGTTGCAGCGCCTGGGGCGGGAGACCTATCGCCATTATTTTGGTAGTTTATGGCAAAGCGGGGACGAACTGAATGCTTTCCTGGAGGAGGATTTTGGTGATGAGGCGCTAGCCCTGAGCCTGGAAAGTCCGGATTGCTGCTGGCTGGTTGCGCAGGATAACGGTGAGGCGGTCGGTTTCGCCAGACTGAATTTTAATACGCCGCTGGACGTTGCAGAAGGTCAGGGGGCGAAGTTATGCAAACTGTACTTCACCCCGCTGAACCGTTCGCGAGGTCTGGGATCTGAAGTTTTTGCCTTCGCCGAACGTGTGGCAAGAGCGCGTAACCAGCCCGTTCTCTGGCTTGATGTGTTGCAAAGTAATTTGCCCGCCATCGGATTTTATCAGCGTCAGGGGATGCATCTGGCGGCTGAGACGACATATGTCACCGCCACCCAAACCACCCGGTTGTGGATCATGAAAAAGGATATCAATGATTAAATTACGCCTCGGCGGTCTGTTTATCACACTGGAAGCAGGGGAGGATATTCCTTATGCGCCGGAATTTTGTGAACATTATACCTACCTTCTCCACCCGGTTGACGGTGGCTATGAGATTTTGCGCTACGATGCTTATTCCGGCTGGCATAGACGTCCTGACCAGCTATTTGAAGATGGTCATCAGGCATTTGTATTTGCCTATCAGGCGTACGAAAAGGAATGGAATCAGACCGACGGGCGTTTAGGCGGTAAAGGCCAGCGCCTCGAACGGATTATGTAATAACCTGTTCTTGCGAATAGTCATCTACAGCCCCTATTTCAGGGGCTTTTTGTTGTCCTTAATGCAACCTTATTTTTAGAAAAATACAAAACATGACAGAGAACAGGCTGAATTCTGTGAATTATGTTTTCATGCCATAGTATCGCGGTGAAATTATTATAGGATTTAAATATCACTGTGAGAATGATATGAAATCACTCCAGGTCAAACAATGCCGTAACTGTATGTTTTTAATTGTCTTATTATTGTGTTGTGGGCAGTTTTAAACTTAAACAAACACCAAACGAAAGGTATTTCAAAATTTTTCTGGTTGCAACGAAACTTACCCTCGTTTATTTTTACGCCCATCTGTCCGGCCCGAAGGAGAAATATAACTTCATGGTGGCGGATAATAAAATTGCCGGACGGAAATTTAAACAGTTTATAAATAATCAAGGATATTGATGATGAAATTACGCGCGCTTTCTCTGGTAATTCCCGCACTGATGATGGCCGGCACTGCTGGCGCTGCCGAAATTTATAATAAAGACGGTAATAAACTCGATCTGTTCGGTAAAGTCGACGGCCTGCATTATTTCTCCAGCGATGACAGCGCTGACGGTGACCAGTCATATATGCGTTTAGGTTTCCGTGGTGAGACTCAAATCAATAATGAACTGACCGGTTACGGTGAGTGGGAATATCAGGCTTCCCTGAATACTGCAGAAAGTGAAGATGCAAACAATTTCACCCGCGTAGGTTTTGCCGGTCTGAAATTCGGTCAGTGGGGCTCACTGGATTACGGTCGTAACTACGGCGTGATGTATGACGTGGCAGCATGGACGGATGTTTTGCCTGAGTTCGGTGGCGATACCTACGGCGCGGACAACTTCATGTTCCAGCGTGCGAACGGTGTACTGACATACCGCAACAAAGATTTCTTCGGCGTGGTCGATGGACTGGATGTGGCGGTGCAGTATCAGGGCAAAAATGGCAGTGCGACTGAATCTAACAATGGCCGCGATGTCCTGGCGCAGAATGGTGACGGCTACGGCATGTCCCTGACATATGATCTGGGCGAAGGTTTCAGCGCAGCAGCAGCGATGATGGCGTCTGACCGTACCAGCGAACAAAATGGCCGTAACAATCCGGCAATCATTGGTAACGGTGATAAGGCAACGGCTTACAGCGGCGGCCTGAAATACGACGCAAACAATATCTATCTGGCAGCGATGTACACCCAGAGCTACAACGCCAACCGTTTCGGTAAAGCGGGCAGCACGGCTTACGGTTACGCGGATAAAGCACAAAACTTTGAAGCCGTTGCACAGTACCAGTTCGATTTTGGTCTGCGTCCTTCGATTGCGTATGTACAATCACATGCCCGAAATGTTCCGGGTTACAGCAACCAGAACCTGACTAAATATGTTGATGTAGGCGCGTCATACTTCTTCAACAAAAACATGCTCACCTACGTTGATTATAAAATCAATCTGATGGATGACACCCGCCTGACCCGCGACGCCGGCATCAATACCGATGACATTGTAGCCGTCGGTCTGGTTTATCAGTTCTGATAAGCCGGCGCGCCCCTGTTAGTTTCAGGAACCGCGTCCCATGTGTCTGATTCCCCTGCCAGTTGGCAGGGGATGACTCACTGATTTTTCCTTCTTTCCTCATCCTTCCCACTCAGGCATCATGGCGCAACATTCAATGCATTACTGCTGATGAGGCCAGGATGACCGACTACGCCACCCCTAATCTTCCTTCCCGTAATTTCGAAGAAACCCAGTGCTTTTATGGCAGCTTTGGATTCATCACTACTTACGTTGATGACGGCTGGCTGATCATGACCCGCGGAACCCTTACGCTGGAATTCTTCCTGCACACGGATCTCGACCCGCTCACCAGCTGGTTCAGCTGCTGCCTGCGCGTCGATGACGCCGATGCACTTTTTGATGCGTTTATGGCGGCAGGAATCGGGCAGGATAAAAAATCCCATCCGTGCATTCATCTGCCAAAAATGCAGCCATTCGGGCTGAGAATGGGCGCAATGATCGATATCGACGGCACGCTGGTGCGGGTGATTGAGAATGAGAAATAAGCGCTGAAACACGTTCTGATGCTCTTCAACTCACGTTAAATTTTCGCTATGTTATTGAAGTGAATATGATTGAGGAGATGAAAACGTGATAGTTAGAACATGGCACGGATGCGTACCCGTAAAACATGCAGCCGGATTTGCTGAACATCTGCAACTGACGGGCGTCCAGCATTCTCAGGGTATCGAAGGCAATTTAGGCGTTTTGGTCAAAAGCGTTTCGCAAGGGGATTGGGAGCATTTTTTCCTGGCAACCTACTGGCGGGATATCGAAGCGGTAAAAGCCTTTGCCGGTGATGACTATCATGTTGCCGTGACCTATCAGGACGATGAACAGTTTGAACTACTGTCTGATCCTTATGTATTTCAGCATGAGGTTGAGGGTGTGGTGGGGTTGTAGGGAAAAATGTTATCTGACTGCCCGTTTCTGAGGCAGTCAGAGGATATTAAGCCGGTGTGGTTAAAACCCGCGTTCTACCGTGATATAACCGCCAAAGCCTACAGAGCATTCATCATCATTTCTGAATGCCGATCCTATGAAGATATTTTCCTTTCCAGCGTTATCTTACAAAAGTTGAATTTCACTATCAGGTTGTAGACATTCGCTTCAGTATACGTTGAATAATAATCCTTCCACGTCATTCCCGTTTGATCTTTCCCTGACT
>NZ_JYDF01000025.1:0-21833 GCF_003263525.1 Rahnella sp. NRRL B-41462
GGGTGGGGTATTAAGGTCAGATCGCAATGCGGAAACATTGACTGTTTTATGGTTTGCTAAACCCCCACCCAGCCTCCCGCTTCGCAGGGGGAGGAGCACACCTGCAATCCCTGCAACTCCTTGCAAACCATTAAATTTATCTGGAATCATCACCTCAGTTTCGTTCTTAGCCACTTGGTTTAGTCACGCGCTTTACGCTATAGTCGCGTCGCTGCGGCAAAATCCGCAGCCGGGCGTGAGAACTCGAACTCTACTGGAAACGGCACAATTTCTGTTGTGCGAAAACATCAGCTTAGTTAGATGGAGTTCTCAATGAACCTGTATCAGTTATTCACCTTTTTACCTTTCCCACATTCCCCTGTGATCCTGATATCAGGAGCACAAACTCATGAATAAACAAGACTGGCATCAGGCAGATATTATTGCGGCGTTACGCAAGAAGGGTACGACACTGGCGGCGGTATCACGGGCTGCGGGGTTAAGTTCTTCAACGCTATCGAATGCGCTTTCGCGTCCGTGGCCGAAAGGGGAAATACTGATTGGTCAGGCAATTGGTGTGCATCCTGCGGTGATCTGGCCGAGCCGTTATTACAACCCGAAAACACATCAGTTAATTGAACGCCGTACACGAAATCATTAGGTGCAAATTATTGAGCGGGCAGGGCATCAGTAATGATGATGATCCTGCCCGCTCGTTTAAGCTAACAGCAATTACTTATTCTTCACCTGCAATCCGCGTGGCAGATTATTGTTATCCACCTGCGGTAAACCGGTAGAGGCGGAAGAAGTCAGCAAGCCTGTCTCAACATAGTTTTGCAGCTTCTCGCGGGTATCGGTGATGTCCAGGTTCCGCATGGTCAGCTGACCAATACGGTCATCCGGTGAGAACACAGAATCGCCTTTTTCCATGGTCAGACGCTCTGGTTTGTAAGTCAGGTTCTCAGATACCGTATTCATGATGGTGTAGTCATTACCGCGACGCAGTTCCAGAGTCACTTCACCGGTGATTTCGCTGGCGACCCAACGCTGTGCGGAGTCACGCAGCATCAGAGCCTGCGGATCGAACCAACGGCCCTGATACAGCAGACGACCCAGTACACGGCCATTTGCATGGTATTGCTCGATGGTATCTTCGTTATGGATACCGGTCAGCAGACGCTCATAAGCGATGTGCAGCAGCGCCATCCCCGGGGCTTCGTAGATGCCACGGCTTTTGGCTTCAATGATACGGTTTTCAATCTGGTCGCTCATCCCCAAGCCATGACGACCGCCGATGCGGTTGGCTTCCATCATCAGCTCCACGCTGTCGTCAAAGGTCACGCCATTCAGTGCGACAGGATAACCACGCTCAAAACGGATGGAGACTTCTTCCGCTTTCACGACCACATTCTCGTCCCAGAATTTCACGCCCATAATCGGGTTAACGATTTTGACGCCGGAATCGAGGAATTCCAGATCTTTGGCTTCGTGCGTTGCGCCCAGCATGTTGGAGTCAGTGGAGTAGGCTTTCTCGGTCGACATTTTGTAATCGAAACCGGACTGAATCATAAATTCGGACATCTCATGACGGCCACCGAGTTCATCGATAAAGTCGGTATCCAGCCACGGCTTATAAATCTTCAGTTCAGCATTGGTCAGCAGACCGTAACGGTAGAAACGTTCAATGTCGTTACCTTTATATGTGCTGCCGTCGCCCCAGATATTGACGCCGTCTTCTTTCATTGCGGCAACCAGCATGGTGCCGGTCACGGCACGGCCCAGCGGCGTGGTATTGAAGTAAGTCACGCCCGCCGTAGTGTTATGGAATGCGCCACACTGAATGGCGGCAATCCCTTCTGCAACCAGTTGTTTACGGCAGTCAATCAGGCGGGCTTTCTCTGCACCGTACTCCATCGCTTTACGCGGAATGGCATCGTAATCTTCTTCATCAGGCTGACCCAGATTGGCCGTGTAGGCATAAGGAATCGCCCCTTTTTTCTGCATCCACAGCAGGGCTGCACTGGTGTCCAAACCGCCGGAGAATGCAATCCCCACACGCTGATTGATAGGAAGGTGCTTGAGAATAGTTGTCATCGGTTAAATCCTGTATGAATGGGGGTCTGTCTGCTAAAAGTTTCAATGCCTATATTGATATCGCAAAACCGGCGTCGGGTAAAAGACATTTTGCATATTTATGTAAATTTTACCGCATAACTATCTAATTGTCATGCACTGCAAAACGCCTTACCGCTCATTCTGTTTCTGGAAAA
Organism: Rahnella sp. NRRL B-41462; assembly: GCF_003263525.1. Lineage (NCBI taxonomy): Bacteria > Pseudomonadati > Pseudomonadota > Gammaproteobacteria > Enterobacterales > Yersiniaceae > Rahnella > Rahnella sp. NRRL B-41462. The sequence continues at coordinate 2,250 of NZ_JYDF01000025.1, forward strand.
AATTCAGCAGTAACTGCCATAAATGATGCGCTGCGGGCGTGAAACGCCGGTCTGAATTGCGCAATAAATGGCACTGGGCTTCGGTGGCGATAGGGTGATCAATGGGAACCGCCACCAGAATGTCGTGCTCGATGCGTTCACCTGCCGCCTGTGCGCTCATAAAGGAAATCCCCATGCCTGAAATGCTCAGGCTCATGGCCGTCGAGAACAGGTTACAGCGGTAGGCAGGAGTGAACAAAAAACCTTTGCTCTGGAACATCGCGTTCATGTGGCGTTGCAAACCAAACGTCTCACTGAGCGAAATCAGCGGGTGCTTGTTCAGTTCTTCGATCGAGACTGTTTTCAGATGTGCGATCGGGTGCTGCGGATTGACCACTGCGCAGATCGGCCCCCACGGAAAACTGTGTCGCTTCAGCTCCGGGTTACCAATCGGGCCAAACGCCAGTGCCATATCGGCCTCTCCCTGGACAATCGACGCCAGTGTTTCCTGCATATTCCCTGCGACAATTTCCACAAAAACATTGGGATAAGATGTCGCAAAGTTTTTCAGTACGTGCTCGACAAACGTATCAACCAGTCCGGCACCGACGCGAATGGTGACTGCGCCGCCTTTCATATAGCGCAAATCTTTTAAATGCCGCTCCAGTTTTTCGCGACGTATCCGGCTTTCAAAAAAATCATCCGCCAGCAGTTTTCCGGCATCGGTCAGCACCACTGTGCGTCCGCTGCGTTCAAGTAAGGGCAGTTGCAGTGTGCGTTCCAGCAGGGCGATCTGACGGCTGATCACCGAAGCGTTGACGCCCAGAATATCGGCCGCACGGCGGATCCCGCCCTGGATCCCCACCTCGTAGAGATAACTGATCTGCTTCTCGTGAAACATCTGGCTCATCGGTGTTCCCGGTGTCTGTTGACCAAAAGGCAACAATATAGTCATTGAAACGACATTTATATTATGTGATGGGTTGTAGATAATCAAAATTGACGACAAAACAGACATCGGGAAATTTCATGCCAACCGTGTATGACTATCTGCAACAACATGCCTCGCTGATCCTCAGTGATATAAAGCGCCTGGTTCAGGCCGAATCCCCTTCGCTGAATAAAGTGGCGGTTGACCGTTGCGGAGACGTACTGCAAAGCATCATGGCGGAGCGGCTGGATGTGCAGGCACAGGTTTGCCCGCAGGAAAAACTCGGCAATCATCTGCTGTTCAGTGTCGGTAACGGGCCGCAGGTGACCAGTATTCTTGGCCATTTCGATACTGTGTGGGAATGCGGTGAGCTGGAGATGGTGGAAAAAGACGGCCGTTTATATGGGCCCGGTGTGCTGGATATGAAAGGCGGGCTGGTGCAGGCAATCTGGGCGGTGCGGGCGCTGGTACAAACCGGCGCGCTGTCGCCACATCGCATTCAGTTTATTTGTCCTTCGGATGAAGAACTCGGCAGCCCGTCATCGCGTAAATGGATTGAACAATGTGCTGCTGATTCCGCACGGGTTCTGGTGGCCGAACCGGCCGTGGCGCGTACCCATGAGGCCAAAATTGCCCGTAAAGGATCCGGCAGGTTTGAAGTGAAAATCACCGGTCGTTCGGCCCATGCGGGCAACAATCCGGAAGATGGCATCAGCGCGATTGAGGAAATGGCGCATCAGATTTTAGCCCTTCACAGCCTGAATGCCCCGCAGGCTGGCACGACGGTCAACGTCGGACTGGCAAGCGGTGGCGGCAAAATTAATGTGGTCGCCGATCATGCCGTACTGGGTGTGGATTTACGTGTGAGCAATATGGCAGAGGCCGCGCGCGTGGAAGCGGCCATCAAAGATTGCCAGCCGCATCTTGCAGGTGCGCAGGTGGTGGTCACCGGCGGGATGTCCCGCCCGCCAATGGAACAGACACCGCAGAATTTAGCGCTTTTTTTGCAGGCGCAGCATGCTGCTGAACGGCTGGGAATTACGCTGAAAGGCAAAGCGGTCGGCGGCGGCAGCGACGGTAATTTTACCTCGGCGCTGGGTATCCCCACGCTCGACGGACTGGGTGCGACAGGCTCCGGCATTCATGCCCGGGACGAGCATATTATTATTGATGATATTCCGCTGCGGACAGCGTTGCTTGCTGAAATAATTCTGGGCAGCGGGGAAGTAGTCGTATGACATGTTGATAAACAGTGCATGAAATAAAATACCCGGGCCCTTTATTGGTGCGTCATAAACCAAAATGGTGCAATGAATTCCCGGTTATTTCATCGCGATTGAATGATTTTATTAAAAAGCCTTTATTACGATGGGGGCTATTTTTCGTTTTTATTTTTTATCTGTTTTTTAACTATTTTTACTGTTTATTAAAAAGTGAAAGTTGGCACGTTTCCTGCTCTCTTGTCTGTGGTTAAAAATAAAAATGAGCAGAAATCAGGTGCTGAATGAATAACCTGTTTTCTCACATGACATTCATTGAAAACTGACAGGAATTGTATTCCTGATTTTTTATTGCAGACAGATACCAGAGAAGGAACGTTAGTATGAGTGACACACGAATATCAGAACAGAGAGCCACCCCTGAGGTGGACGAGTGGAAAGTCGGTAAGGGGGCATACGTGTCGCTTATTGTCGTTATCCTGCTGTTTTCTGGTGCATTTTTAAAGGTGGATGGCATGGCGTGGCTGGGAGCCTTTGACTTCACCACGCTGGGCGGTTCGTTCGGTACTATGAAAGGTGAAACCAGCACGTTTGTCGGGGCGGGCGGTGTCAGTGCGAAAGCCGGTTTCCTTTTTGCCTTATCTCTGGTGCCGACGGTCATGCTGGCACTGGGATTATTAGAAATATTTACGCACTACGGCGCTATCCGGGCTGCACATAAATTATTAACACCACTGCTTAAGCCGATATTAGGCATTCCCGGCCACACCGGTCTGGCGTTAATTACCGATCTGCAAAGCACTGACGCCGGCGCTGCATTAAGTAAAGAGCTTTACGATAATAAACAGGTCACAAAGAAAGACGTAGTGATCATGGGCGCATGGCAATATTCCGGTGCCGGTCTGATCAACAACTATTTCTCCATCGGTTCCGCTATGTTTGCATCATTAACCATGCCGGTGATTATTCCGCTGGTGGTGATGTTCGTGATGAAATTTGTCGGCGCGGTATTTGTCCGCTTTGTGTTGAACACCGTTTATAAAAGAGATTTTGAAAATGAGTAATGCCACCCGAGTTTCCTCAAACCCGTTCGATATTTTCGTGGTCGGTGCCCGTAAAGGCTTCAATATTGCTATCAATAATCTGATGCCTAACGTGGTAATGGCTTACGTCATTTCAGAAATGCTCAATCTGCTCGGCGTAATGACGTTGGTGGGGCACATTTTCGCGCCACTCATGGGGTTGCTGGGATTGCCAGGTGAAGCCGTTACCGTGCTGCTTACATCATGGTTATCGTCTTCGGCGGGTACGGGTGTGGCCATCAGTTTGCTGACCAAAGGCACGCTGGATATGACGCAGATTACTATCCTGGCACCGGCAATTTTCCTGATGGGTTCTCAGTTGCAATACATGGGACGCCTGCTTGGCGTGGCGGATGTGCCGAAAAAATACTGGCCTCTGCTGATGCTGACCAGCGTACTGAACGCCATTATTTCGATGATCCTGATGCGAATTTTTGCCTGATTTTCGATTGCACTGTTTTGAAAATGAATTTACCGGAGTCTTTACCCGTGTCGAAAGCTATTGAACATTATCAACATTTACATCTCATCCCTGAACTGGGTTTTACCGAATTTAAAACATCGGCTTATATCGCGCAGGCGCTTGAAGATGCGGGGTTTAACGTCACGCGTCATGTGAACGGCACCACAGGAATTATCGCTGAAATCGACAGCGGCAAGCCCGGTCCGGTCATGGCGTTGCGTGCCGATATGGATGCACTCGGCCATATCATTGATGGCGAGCTGGTGGCGCGCCATACCTGCGGCCACGATGGTCACTCCTCTGTCGTGCTCGCAGCGGCGCAGGAAATCATGAAAGAAGGCATGGTTAAAAAAGGCCGCCTGAAAATTTTGTTTCAGCCCGCTGAAGAGCTGGGCACCGGCGCCCTGGCCATGGTGGAAGGGGGCGCCATTGATGATGTGGATATGCTGCTGGGGTTCCATGTGCGGCCACTTGAAGAATGCCCGATGGGGCAGGCGGTGCCCGCAATGTATTACTCTGCCTGTGCGACGGTTGAGGCGATTATCACCGGTGTTCCTTCTCACGCGGCGCGCCCGCACCTGGGCATTAACGCGCTGGATGCCGCCGTGGCGGCGGTTCAGGCAGTGAATACTATTCATCTGGCACCGAGCCTGACATACAGCGTGAAAGCCACCCGTTTCCTGTGCGATGCGGGTGTGACCAATTCTGTGCCAGCGGAAGCCCGCGTGTGCTGGGATTTGCGTTCGCAGCACAATGAACCGATGGATGAACTGAAAGCAAAGGTGATTCGTGCGATTGAGCACAGCGTGGCGGCGCTGGGTGCCACCGCGGAAATTCATGTGATGAAAGAGATGCCTGCGGCAGAAGTCGACAGTGACGTGACCGCGATTATCGCGGAATCTGTTACAGAAGTTTTAGGTGCAGAGGGCCTGACTGAACCGAAATTTACACCGGGCAGTGAAGATTTCTTCCACTATTCACGCCAGCGTCCGGCCATTAAAACCGGGTTCTGGGGACTGGGCGCGAATCTCACGCCCGGGCTGCATCATCCTGATATGCGCTTTGATCTCGACGCTTTGGACATTGGTGTCAGGGTATTTAAAGGCTGCGTGAAAAGAGTGCTGGGATAAGCATTACGGCGCGTCATTGTTTTAAAAATATGCCCGGCTTTTGTCGGGCATTGCCTTACATTCCCTCCAGCGGCAGCACATCCAGCGGTTTCACTTCCCTGAGCACAAACGAGGTTTGCATCTCTTTGATGCCCGGCAGACGACGCACCACTTCCATCGCGAAACTGGAAAAACTGTCGAGATCTTTAGCGACCACCTGCAACAGAAAATCCGCATCACCGGCAATCGCGTAACAGGCAATCACCGAAGGCAGCGCCCCCACTTCCTGCTCGAAACGTTGCGCATCTTCCTCGCTGTGACTGTCGATTTTCACCCGGATAAACGCCAGCAACCCCAGCCCGATTTTTTTCCTGTCGATGTTCGCCTGATAACCGGTGATTATGCCGCTGTCTTCCAGCTGTTTCATGCGCCGCCAGCAGGGAGAAGCGGCCATGCCCACTTTTTCCGCCAGCTCCTGATTGGTCATTCTGCCCGAACCCTGAAGTTGTTTGAGAATGCGAAGGTCTGCCGGTGAAATTTCAGATATGGACATAATCTGCCTTTTAAATGTGATTTAAAGAAAGAGATAACCAGATTAGGGCATTTTACGGCGGGAAAAGAAAGCACCTTTCAGCGGCCAGGCGCTATCATTTTTGTCATCAATAATGATGAAAAGGGCGCAAAAATGGCAGATAAACTGCGGGTGGCAATTATTCTCAATCCCGAACTTCCGCCGGGATTACTGGCGAACACGGCAGGCGTAATTGGCATCGGATTAGCGGCAAAATTCCCGATGCTGGCGGGCAGTTCGCTGACTGACGCAAAGGGTGTCACGACCGATACTATCTCTAAAACTCCGCTGCCCATTCTGCAGGCCACGCCCGATCACATTAAGGCGCTGATGTTTAAAGCACTGGACGCAGCAGGCGAGCGCAGCGTGGTGCCGTTCCCGGCATTTGCGCGCACGATGCATCAGTTTGAGCAATACGAAATGACGTTCCCGTTGCGGGACTTATACGATGAAGTGATCGACGGTGTCGGGCTGGTGGGGCCGGAAAAGTGGATTAAATCGCTGACGGGAAACCTGAAGTTATTGCGCTAATGTGTTGAAGATACAGGTATAAAAAAGACCGAATACAGGAATGGTATTCGGTCTGAGTTTTGCGCTAATCCGTATTCAGCTCGTCGCTTTCAGTTGCGGGTAGCGTTTGAAAATCGTCAGACACCAGACGAACGCAATGCAGCCGATCAGGCCACCGGCGTAGCCGATGTTGCTCATTTCCAGATGCAGACTTACCTGATTACCGATCAGCGCGCCGGCACCGATACCGATGTTATAAATACCGGAAAGCAGCGCCATTGACACGTCGGTGGCGTCGGTCGCCAGCGCCAGCACGCGCACCTGCATTGCCAGGCCGATAATCATCATCGCCAGTCCCCAGATAATACACAGTACTGAAATCGCGACCGGATTCATCACCGCCACAAACAACAGGAGCATGCTAAGCGTGACCAGCAGGATCGGGCCGCTGAGCATGGCTGCCGGGAAACGGTTGCCAAGCAAACTGAACGCAATGCTGCCGAGAATACCCGCGCCGCCGAAAATCAGCAGCAGGAAAGTGGTGAAGTTTTCACCCATGTTGGCAACGCTCTGGATAAACGGTTCGATATAACTGTATGCCGTATAGTGAGCGGTCACTATCAGCGCAGTCAGGAGATACATACCGACCAGCGCCGGACGGCGGAACAACATCGGCACGCTTTTCAGTGAACCGGTATGTTCACTTGGCAGCGGCGGCAGCAGTTTAATCAGACAAATCAGTGTCATCAGCGCAACGATGCCGATGCTCATAAAGGTGGTTCGCCAGCCAAGATACTGACCGATAAGACGACCCAGCGGCAAGCCGAGCACCATTGCCAGTGCGGTGCCGGTCGCTAACATACTGAGTGCCTGTGTTTTTTTACCGGCCGGTGCCACACGGATCGCCAGTGAGGCGGTGATCGACCAGAAAATGGCGTGGGCGAGGGCGATACCGACGCGCGAGGCCACCAGACTCCAGAAATCCCAGGCGACGACAGATAACGCATGGCTGGCGATAAACAGGCAAAAGATGATGATCAACAGGCGCTTTCGTTCAACGTTGCGGGTCAGCAGCATCAGCGGCAGAGACATCAGCGCGACGACCCACGCGTAAATGGTCAGCATCAGGCCAACCTGTGCTGTCTGCATATTGAAACTGGCGGCGATGTCGGAGAGTAATCCGACGGGCACAAATTCAGTGGTATTGAAGATGAATGCGGCAATAGCCATCATCACAACGCGAAGCCATGCTGTCCTGCGCGAAACGGTATCTGATTGCATTGAAATTTATGACTTATAAGAAGATGTTGAAATCAGGCATCTGTCTGCCAGATGCCTGTTGAACGCATAGTGTGTTTTATTTGTTCGAAAAATGAAACAGAAAATTGGCCTATCAGATAAATCTTCAGGCGACAATTTTAGTGATGGTAACTGTGATGTTCCTCACGCATTGTCGTGAGGATTGATCAGGGAAGTCAGTACGTGATCCTGCCAGCAACCGGCAATTTTCAGATATGATTTCGCATACCCTTCGCGTTCAAAGCCCAGACGCAGTAGTACGCGCTCACTTTTATGATTGTCCGGAATATAGCTGGCCATAATGCGGTGCAGACCCTGCTCGCGAAACAGGTAATCAATGGCGGTTGTCAGCGACCGATGCATCAGTCCTTTTCCCTGCTGGTTTTCCGCGACCGAATATCCCAGATGACAGGCCTGAAAAGGACCGCGGGCGATGCCGGTAAAATTGCAGGCACCGAGCATGTCACCGGTTTCACGGCTGATGATGCCAAACTGGAATGCCGTACCGCAGGCCGCTTCATCAAAAGCATTGCTCAGACGGACCCGCAGGGTTTCAGGCGCGTAAAAGTTCGCTGGCCGCAAAGGCTCCCACGGCGCGAGATGCGTGGCGTTATCGCGAAAATAAGCATGAACGACAGCCGTGTCTTCCGGCCCCAAAATTTTAAGGTAAAAATCAGCGTTCGTGACGGCGAGTTCCATGGTGATCCCTTAAAGCCTGTAGCGGAGAGGGCGGTAAGTGTAGAGGATTCATCAGGAATTGGAATGCCAGCACCAGTGCCACGGTTCATAAATGAATCCCCACGGATTGTTCAGGGGGAATGACATCACAAAACCGAATCCGGCGGCGTGGCTTTGCAGCCACTGAAAAGCTTCTGTTTCACCAAAAACGCCGGTCACTTCGTCGCAGCCGGGCGTATTGATATCCACGGCGCAGCCGGTGTGATGCTCGCTGCATCCGGGCGGCGCCAGCGAGGTAAAGAAATCTTCCGGGGCGATGCCTGCCAGTTGTTTGGCGCGGATTAAATCAGCCTGATAATTCAGGCTGCGGTAGGCGGAAACCAGATAAATCCCCACGCCGTCAGTAGCCGCCTGCTGTCTCATGGTATGCCAGGCGGCAGAGGCGGGGGCGGTCAGACGGTATATTTTACCGCTTTCGGCATCCGTTTCCGCCTCCACCAGTAAGTGCTCACTTACTTCCTCAAAATACGGCAGCGTACGATGTGCGATAACCGCCGGGTCGATATGCAGTTCCCGCAGTATCTGCTCCGTTTGCGATTTCAGTGCCGCCGGGTTCATGCCGGTTCGTCTCCCGCACGGCCGATCACATCATTCATGGCTTCGGTCATCGCCTTACCTGCTGAGCGCATCGACTGCTGATAGCGCGAAGCGGCAACAACAAATGCATTAAGAAGCTGAGTATCCTGCGCATGTTGCTGATATTCAGGGTGCCATTGCACGCCAAGACAGAAATCATAGCCTTCACATTCAATGCCTTCGATCACGCCGTCGGGTGCGTAAGCATTGACGATACAGCCGGGGCCGACGGATTTCACTGCCTGATGGTGTGAGCTGTTCACGACGTAATGGTCACGATCTACGCAGCGGCTGAGCAGCGTGCCTTCGACAATCTCCACCGCATGACGCGCGCGCTTTTTGCCGCCCGCGTTTTCAGTATCAACAGTCGTGCTGTGCTCCAGGGCATCGGGCAGCGCATCGGGAATATGCTGATGCAGCGTGCCGCCGGTTAATACGGCAAGCAGTTGCTGGCCGCCGCAAATCCCGAGCAGCGGCATATTGCGCTGCATGGCACCTTTAACAATGGCTTTTTCAAATTCGGTGCGGGCGGGTTTCAGGCGAACCTGATCACTGGTTTGTTGCTCATTAAACAGTTCAGGCGGTACATCAAACGCCCCGCCGGTCACGACAATGCCGTCGCACAGCGCCAGATATTCATCGGCCAGCGCCGCGTGATGTGGCAACGCCAGCGGAACGGCACCCAGTTCCGCCAGGCTGTTCATATAGTTCTGACGTAAGGCGTACCAGGGATAATCGGCATAGCCACCGGCTTCCTCGCTGTCGAGCGTTACCCCAATGACCGGTCTGGATTGAAATTTTGTCTGCATTCGCCTGAGTCCCTGCATGGAAATGAAAAACAATCAGAAATTTCACCATATCAAGCCGTGGTCGGCGCAAACAATATAAATTATCTATAGGTCATATTTTCAGGATTTAGCTCTGGTTTTCTCACCTGTTCGGGTGGGATCTCAGTGCATTTTCCGCACTAACTCCGCGTTTTCCTGACAAAATTCCGGTCTTCGTTGACACTTCCTGATGCTTTTTTGTTGCGGTCTTCAATATTCATTCTCATTTAGTGATTAACATTAGATGCCTCGAAAGGATAAATTAGCGGGTATAATTCATCCTGCTGATAGAAATAGAAATTCTTAATTGCTAACGAAATCTTTACGTTGTCCTAAAAACAGACACCCGCACTTTTCGGGGATAATGGTTTTTTGACTGATATTGAAAATCTCTGGTTGAAGGTCATTTTTCAGCTGTTTTCTCCTCATTAATACTGCGAAACCAAGAAATTTATGCTGCCGACTGCCTCGTCTCGTTCCAAAAAACGCACATTCGTGTGGGTTATTGTCGCCATTATCGTTGCCGCGATCCTGGTCTGGTTTTTTGCTTTCCACCAAAGTGCCTCTGATCCCTCTGCCCATAAAAAACCGGGCCGTGGCGGCATGCGCGCAATGCGCGGCCAGATGATGGCAGGAATGGCAACGCCGGTGCAGGCAGGAAAGGCCACACAGGCCGATGTGCCGGTGTATCTGCGTGCGCTGGGCACGGTGGTGGCGAACGCGACGGTGACGGTGACCAGCCGTGTCGATGGTCAGCTGATGAAGGTGTATTTCACCGAAGGGCAGAAAGTGGAGCAGGGTCAGTTGCTGGCGCAGATTGATCCGCGCAGTTATCAGGCCACGCTGGAACAGTATCAGGGCGATTTAGCGCAGAATCAGGCGCTGTCGAAAAGTGCTGAACTGACGCTGGCGCGTTACCGCAAACTGTATGCACAGGATTCCCTGGCACGTCAGGATCTGGAAAGCCAGATTGCGACCGCCGGTCAGTACGCGGGAGCAGTGAAAGCCGATCTGGCGCAAATCGCCGCCGCTAAGCTGAACCTTGAGTACGCTAAAATCACCGCGCCGGTCAGCGGCCACGTCGGCCTGCGTCTGGTGGATCCGGGCAACATGGTCACCAGCAGTTCGACCACCGGCATCGTCACCATTACCCAGACTCAGCCGATTGCCGTGACCTTCAGCGTGCCGCAAAGCAATTTGCAAACCCTGCTCAAAGCCCTGCGCGGCGGCAATCAGTTGCCAACCACGGCTTTTGACCAGAGCGGCAGCGAAGTGCTCGGACAGGGCAAACTGCAATTTATCAGCAACGAAATTGACACCAGTACCGGCAGTATCAAGCTGAAAGCGTTGTTTGATAATGACGATGAAAAACTCTATCCGAATCAGTTTGTGAATGCCCGCTTACAGGTCGCGACGCTGAAAGATGCCACGGTGATCCCGGCGGCGGCATTGCAGCTGAGCAGCGACGGCGACTTTGTGTATGTGGTGAAAGCCGACAGCACCATTGAGCGTCGCAGCGTGAAGTCCGGCCCGGATTTTGGTGATGACCAGGTGGCGATTTTGTCCGGTGTGAAGCCGGGCGAGCAGGTGGTCACCACCGGTATTGACCGTCTGAACAACGGCACTAAAGTCGAGATTGTCACACCGAATTCTGGTGAGGCTGCAGCAGCAGGTGGCTCTTCCAAAGAGCGTCAGCAGAGCGGCGGTGTGGATAAAGCCACCACCGGCGCGGATAGAACGGCCGTCGCGCCTGATGCACCCCCAACTACAGCCGGTAAAGACAGCGGGTCTAAATGAATCCTTCACGCCTCTTTATACTCCGGCCGGTCGCGACCATTCTGCTGATGGTCGCCGTGCTGTTGTCGGGGATTTTCGCCTACAACATGCTCTCGACCTCGGCGCTGCCGCAGGTCGATTACCCGACCATTCAGGTGACCACGCTGTATCCGGGCGCCAGTCCGGACGTGATGGCGTCGGGTATTACCGCGCCGCTTGAGCGTCAGCTCGGGCAGATGGCGGGGCTGAGCCAGATGTATTCCACCAGCGCCAGCGGCTCCTCCATTATTACGCTGAAATTCTCGCTGGATTTGTCCCTTGATGTGGCTGAGCAGGAAGTGCAGGCGGCGATCAATGCCGCTGACAGCCTGCTGCCCAGCGATTTACCCAATCCGCCGACTTACAAGAAGGTGAACCCGGCGGATGCCGCAGTGCTGACATTAGCCGCGACCTCTGAATCCCTGCCGCTGACCAAAGTGCAGGATCTGGTGAATACCCGCGTGGCGTTGAAACTGTCGCAGATTTCCGGCGTCGGTATGGTCACGCTGGCGGGCGGGCATCAGCCTGCGATCCGCGTGCAGGTGGATCCGCGCAAACTGGCGGCGCATAACCTCAGCATGGAAACCATCAACACGCTGATCGGCAACAGTAACGTCAACGGTTCCAAGGGGGGCTTTGACGGGCCGCACCACTCGATCACCATCGATGCCAATGACCAACTGCGCACCGCCGCTGAATACGGCAACCTGATTGTTAATTATGAAAACGGGGCGGCGCTGCGTTTGCGCGACGTCGCGACGCTCTCCGAAGCAGCGGAAAATCAGTACCTTTCTGCGTGGGCGAACAAACAACCGGCGATCATTATCAGCGTTCAGCGTCAGCCGGGCGCCAACGTGATTCAGGTGGTGGATGCCATCAAAGCACAACTGCCGAAATTGCAGGAAGCGCTGCCGGAGTCGGTCAAAATCAGCGTGATTTCTGACCGTACCCAGACTATCCGTGCCTCGATCAGCGACGTTCAGTTTGAGCTGTTGCTGTCGATTGCGCTGGTGGTGATGGTCACCTTCCTGTTCCTGCGTAATGTCGCGGCGACGCTGATCCCAAGCGTGGCCGTACCGCTCTCGCTGGTTGGCACCTTTGGTGTGATGTACCTGTGCGGTTTCAGTCTTAACAACCTCTCGCTGATGGCGCTGACCATCGCCACCGGTTTTGTTATCGATGACGCCATCGTGGTGGTCGAAAACATTTCACGACGCCTCGAAGAGGGCGAAACACCGATGCAGGCGGCGCTGAAAGGTTCGCAGCAGATCGGATTCACCATTATTTCCCTGACCTTCTCGCTGATTGCGGTACTGATCCCGCTGCTGTTTATGGGCGATGTGGTCGGGCGTCTGTTCCGCGAATTCGCCATTACCCTGGCCGTGTCGATTCTGGTATCGATGGTGGTGTCGCTGACCCTGACACCGATGTTGTGCGCCTATTTGCTGCGTCACACACCGGAAGAAAAGCAGAGCAAGTTTTACCGTAAAGGCGGTGAGTTTTTTGACAAAATGATCGCCGGTTACGATCGTATGCTGGTCGTGGTACTGAACCATCAGAAGCTCACGCTGCTGGTCGCTGCCGCGACGTTAGTGTTCACCGCGTTGCTGTACGTGATTGTGCCAAAAGGTTTCTTCCCGTCGCAGGATACCGGCATGATCCAGGGGATCACCCAGGCCTCGCAGGATGTCTCCTTCAGCGAGATGGGGCGTCGTCAGCAATTACTGACTGCCGCTATCCTCAATGATCCGGATGTGGAAAGCGTTTCCTCTACCATCGGCGTGGACGGTAATAACACCAGTCTGAACAGCGGACGTTTGCAGATCAGCCTGAAGTCCTTTGATGAACGCAGCGAACGTGCACCGGCGATCATTGAACGCCTGAAGCAGGAGACTGCAGGCGTGCCGGGCATTGAGCTTTATATGCAGGCTTCGCAGGATCTGACGGTGGACGATCAGGTCACGCCAAGCCAGTACCAGTTCACACTGGATGATGCCGACAGCGAAAATCTGGTGCAATGGACACCGAAGCTGATTGAGAAACTCAGTGCATTGCCGGAGTTCAGCGAAGTGGTCAGCAACCTGCAAAATCAGGGGCAGATCGCCTATGTGGAGCTCGATCGCGACGCTGCCGCACGCTACGGTATTACGGCGTCTGACGTCGATACCGCGCTGTACAACGCGTTCGGCCAGCGGCTGGTTTCCACCATCTTTACCCAGGCGAACCAGTACCGCGTGGTGCTGGAAGTGGCCCCGCAGTTCCAGCAGTCACCGGCTTCTTTTGACGATGTCTATCTGGCGACCAACAACAGCACCTCAACATCCGGCACGGTGGCGACCACCACCAGCACCACGTCTTCTTCGACATCGGACAGCGGCACCTCGACCACCACCACCAATGCCGGGGCGACCAATGGCATGGTCAAACTGACGTCGATTGCCAAAATCCACATGCGCACCGGCGCATTGTTGCAGGCGCGCCTCAATCAGTTCCCGGCGGTCACCGTCTCCTTTAACCTCAAAGACGGTTATTCGCTGGAGCAGGCGCAACAGGCGATCAAAACCACGGTGGCTGATATCGCCATGCCGGACAGCATCACTTTGCGCTATCAGGGTGCGGCGGCGTCATTTGAAAGTGCCACCGGCAACACGCTGTGGCTGATCCTCGCCGCACTGCTGACCATGTATGTCGTGCTCGGTATTCTGTACGAAAGCTTTATCCATCCGGTGACCATTCTTTCCACGCTGCCGTCGGCGGCGGTCGGTGCGTTGCTGTCGCTGATCTTTGCCGGTACGGAATTCAGTCTGATCGCACTGATCGGGGTGATCCTGTTGATCGGCATCGTGAAAAAGAACGCCATTATGATGATCGACTTTGCACTGGATGCGGAAAACAAACAGGGATTATCGCCGCGTGAGGCGATTCACCAGGCGTGTTTACTGCGTTTTCGTCCGATCATGATGACCACCATGGCCGCGCTGCTCGGGGCGTTGCCGCTGATGCTGGCGAGCGGATCCGGCGCGGAACTGCGTCAGCCGCTGGGGCTGGTGATCGTCGGCGGTCTGATCTTCAGTCAGGTTCTGACGTTGTTCTCCACGCCGGTGATCTACCTGATGTTTGACCGGCTTTCTCACCGCCTTAATCCACGTCACCGGCGTGCAGCGAAGCAGGCGGAATAAATGAACATTTCGCGTTTCTTCATCTTCCGCCCGGTCGCGACATTGCTGCTGACCATGGCGATACTCCTGCTGGGTTTGCTCGGGTATCGCCTGCTGCCGGTGGCACCGCTGCCGCAGGTCGATTTTCCGACCATTCTGGTCAGTGCCAGTCTGCCGGGTGCCAGCCCTGAAACCATGGCGGCGACGGTGGCGACGCCGCTGGAAAGGGCGCTCGGGCAAATCGCCGGTGTGACGGAAATGACCTCGCGCAGTTCGCAGAGTTCGACCAGTGTCATTTTGCAATTCGATCTCGATCGCGACATCAACGGCGCGGCGCGTGACGTGCAGGCGGCGATTAACGCCTCCCGTGCGTTACTGCCCAGCAGCATGCCGTCGCTGCCGACCTACCGCAAAGCCAACCCGTCGGATGCGCCGATCATCATGCTGGCGCTGACCTCGGCCACGCGCAGTAAAGGTGAGTTGTACGATATTGCCTCGAGCCAGTTGCAACAGAAAATCGCACAGGTTAACGGCGTCGGGCAGGTTTCTCTGGTGGGGTCCGCGCTGCCGGGTGTGCGTATTGATTTACGCCCTGAAGCCGTCACCTCTTACGGGATTTCCCTCGACACCATTCGTGCTGCGATTGCCGACAGCACCAGCAACCTGCCGAAAGGTTTGCTGCAAGGGTCGGATCAGTCGTGGATGATTGAAGGCAACGGCCAGCAAAGTACCGCCGCGCAGTACAAAACGCTGATTGTCACCTACATCAACGGTTCGGCCATCCGCCTCAGCGATATCGCCAATGTGTATGATTCCGTCGAAGACAAATACAACGTCGGGTATTACAACAGCACGCCGTCGGTGATGATTGGTGTAACGCGCCAGGCTGGCGCGAACATGCTGGAAACCATTCAGGCGATCAAAGCCGCGCTGCCGCTGATGAAAGAAAGTCTGCCGGGCGATGTGCAACTGAACCTGGCTCTGGATCGTTCGCCTAACGTTTCCGCTTCCCTGCGTGATACGGAAATGACCCTGATGGAAGCCACGCTGCTGGTGATCGCGGTGGTCTTTGTGTTCCTGCGTAACTGGAATGCTGTGCTGATCCCCGCCGTGGCGCTACCGGTGTCACTGATCGGGACCTGCGCGGTGATGTATCTCCTTGGCTACAGTCTGGATAACCTCTCGATGATGGCGCTGATCATCTCCACCGGTTTCGTGGTCGATGATGCCATTGTGGTGCTGGAGAACATTACGCGGCATATCGAAGAGGGAATGGGACCGGTACGGGCGGCGCTGAAAGGCGCACAGGAAGTCAGCTTCACCGTGCTGTCGATGACGCTGTCGCTGATCGCCGTTTTCATTCCGATCCTGCTGATGGGCAGTATCGTCGGGCGTCTGTTCCGCGAATTTGCGGTGACGCTCAGTGTCTCGCTGATCATTTCGATGCTGGTGTCACTGAGCCTCACGCCGATGCTGTGCGCACGTTTCCTCAAACGTAAACCGCCGGTGGAAAAACGTCAGCCGCGCATCTACCGCATGATCGAGCATGGCCTTAACAAACTGCTGGCGGCCTATTCTGCCGCGCTCGGCTGGGTTATGCGCCATCAGCTGATCACGCTGGTCGGGTTGTTCCTCACCGTGATCCTCAATTTCTATCTTTATACCGTGGTGGAAAAAGGTTTCTTCCCGGATCAGGACACCGGCATGCTGATGGGCATGTTGCGTGCGGATCAGAACACGTCGTTTCAGTCGATCCAGCCGCAGGTGCTGAAATACAGCAAGATCATTCAGGACGATCCGGCGGTAGAAGCGGTGATGAGTTCGGCGGGCAGCGGCGGCTTTGGTTCACGTAATACCGCCACGTTCTTCGTGCGTCTGAAAGATTTCGACAAACGTACCGCGACCGCCAATCAGGTGGCGAACCGTCTGATGATGGCGACCGGCAAGGAGCCGGGCGCGCAGTTGTTCCTGATGGCGGCGCAGGATCTGCATATCGGCGGGCGCAGCGCCAACGCGCAGTATCAGTACAGTCTGCAATCTGACGATCTTTCGGTGCTGCGGGAATGGGCCCCGAAGGTGCAGAAAGCGCTGGCGAAACTGCCGCAACTGACCGGTGTGGATTCCGATGCACAAACCGGCGGTCAGGAGGTCATGCTCAATATCGACCGGGATCGTGCCACGCAACTGGGCGTGAACGTGAAGATGATTGACACGTTGCTCAACAATTCTTTCAGCCAGCGGCAGGTTGCCACGATCTATAAAACGCTGAACCAGTATCACGTGGTCATGAACCTGACGTCTGACTACACCAGCAATCCGGATGTCCTGCATCAGCTGTATGTCGTGACCGATTCTGGTAATCAGGTGCCGTTGTCGGCGTTTGCCACCTTCAGCGGCGCCAACGCACCGCTGTCGGTATCCCATCAGGGGCAGACAGCGACCACGACTATCGCGTTCAATCTCGCCGACGGCTATGCGCTGGAAGATGCGCAGGCTGCGCTGAAAACCGCCATGGCACAAATTGGCTTGCCGGATACCGTTCATGGCAGTTATGCGGGGACGGCGCAGGCGTTTGAAGCGCTGGCCAGTTCCATGCCGTGGCTGATCCTGGCCGCGCTGGCGGCGGTATATATCGTGCTCGGCGTATTGTACGAAAGTTATATTCACCCGCTGACCATTCTTTCCACGCTGCCTTCCGCCGGTCTGGGGGCGCTGTTGCTGATGCTGATGACCAATACGCAACTGACGGTGATCGCGCTGATCGGGATCCTGCTGCTGATCGGCATCGTCAAAAAGAATGCGATCATGATGATCGACTTCGCGCTCGACGCCGAACGGCGGCTGGGTCTGACGCCACAACAGGCGATCACTCAGGCCTGTCTGATGCGATTCCGTCCGATCCTGATGACCACGCTGGCGGCGTTCTTTGGTGCCCTGCCTCTGGCGATGGGCAGCGGGGGGGACGCGGATCTGCGCAGTCCGCTGGGTCTGGCGATTGCCGGCGGGCTGGCGCTGAGCCAGATCCTGACGTTATTCACCACGCCGGTGGTTTACCTGTATATGGATCGCACCAGCCGCGCGACGCATCGTCTGTGGCAACGTCTGCGTCCTCACGCGACGCCGCCGGAGGCCAGTTCTCATGACTGATCACACTGAAACTCATTACCCTGAAGCGAATCTGATGACTCTGCAAAAAACACGTTCAATGGTGTTCCGTCTTGCTCCGCTGGCGCTGGCCTTACTGGTCAGCGCCTGTGCCGTCGGTCCTGATTACAAACGGCCGGATGTGGCTATGCCAACGGCATTTAAAGAAGCCAAAGGCTGGACGGCCGCGATCCCGAAAGATAATCAGGCCAAAGGCGACTGGTGGGCGGTGTATCAGGATCCTGAGCTGTCGTCCCTGCTGACACAGGTGCAGATTTCCAACCAGAACGTTGCCCAGTACGCCGCGCAATACCGCGAAGCCCAGGCACTGGTGACGCAGGCGCGTTCTGATTTGTATCCTTCCGTGGATGCCACCGTCGGCAGCACGCGCAGTGGCACCTCAACCTCCACCAGCAACAGCCAGTCCGCACAATTGAGTGCAAGCTGGGAACTGGACTTGTGGGGCAAACTGCGCCGCACGGCAGAAGAACAGGATGCCAGCGCGCAGGCCAGCAAGGCCGATCTGGCCGATGCGACGCTCAGCGCGCAATCCGAACTGGCGCAGGATTATTTCCAGTTGCGGGTGATGGATCAGCAAATCGCGTTGTATAAGCAAAGTATTGACGCCTATCAGCGTTATCTGACGGTGATTGAGAACCAGTATGCCGGTGGCAGTACCTCGCGTGGCACACTGGCGCAGGCACAGACTCAGCTGGAAAGTACCAAAGCGTCGGCGCTGGATCTGCAATGGCAGCGCGCCCAGCTTGAGCACGCTATCGCCGTACTGATCGGCAAACCGCCAGCGCAGTTCAGCCTCGCCGCCCGCGACGTAAAACTGAACCTGCCTGCGATGCCGGATGCGATTCCGTCGCAACTGCTGCAGCGTCGTCCTGATATCGCCGCTGCTGAGCGCACCATGGCCTCTGCCAATGCGGCAGTCGGTGTCGCCACTGCCGCGTATTATCCCGATCTGACCTTAAGTGCCAGCGGCGGTTTTGCCAGCTCGGCCTTCCATAACCTGTTCTCGTTGCCAAACCGCGTCTGGTCTTTAGGCCCGGAACTCAGCCAGACGGTACTGGATTTCGGTTCCACCCGTGGCAAAGTGGCACAAGCCGAAGCCGCGTATGACGCCGACGTCGCCAGTTATCGCCAGAGCGTGTTAACCGCGATGCAGGAAGTGGAAGATTATCTGGTTGAACTGCACACGCTGGACAGCGAACTGGTCGCCCGTCAGAACGCCGCCGATTCCGCCAAAGAATCCGCCCGCGTGACCTACAACCAGTATCAGGCGGGGATGATCGACTATCTCGACGTCGCGACCACCGAGAACACCAGCCTGACCCAGCAACAAAGCGTCCTGTCACTGCTCAGCACCCAGATGGTCACCAGCGTTAAGCTGATCGCCGCACTGGGCGGGGGATGGAACGGGGATGTGGGTAAGTAAGAGAGTTTGAATGAAAGGGCTGGAAACAGCCCTTTCAGCGGGGTGCCAGAAGGACAGTTACACCATATATTCCGCGCTGGATTGACCGGGAGATGTCTCAATAGTTATTTGCCAGCGGTCGATGTTGATCTGATCATAATCGGGAAGCTGACGCAGCTCTTCGGGGGCTTTTACGCTGATGGCGAAATCAAAATCGACCTTCTCACTCATTATTCTTCCTTAAGATCCATCAGATGAGTATTCCTGCCAACACGGCGCAAATCCCTGATTACCGTGGAGGGTATCGCTTGTTTCAGTGGTGATGTCGTTTCGACGGTTGCATCGAGAATATCCAAAATGCTGCGGTGAGTATGCGTCAGTTCGATAGTGCCCCAGGGCGTCGGGTCGTCATGAAGGCCAGTCGGTCGACCAGTATCTGCGAAATGATGCCATATGCCGATAATGCAGATTCCAGACTGACGTAGTTGTATTCCCCGCTGTCAATGCATGCGCGGGATCCTCAGGGAATATTTTCTACAGATCACGCAACAAAAACGCCGACTTCTGCCGGCGTTTCCTTTTACTCAAAAAATCTTCACAGCCAATAATGAATAATTAGCAAATGTGACGGTGGACGAAAATAAGGGAATATTAAAATATTGGAATGATGGCCGCAGGAATGGTGTGGGAAAAATATTATCGCCGCATTAGCAGATACGCTCAGTACGGCTCCTCCCCC
>NZ_JYDF01000026.1:0-21383 GCF_003263525.1 Rahnella sp. NRRL B-41462
GTTGCCATTAATACCCCACCCCAGCCCTCCCCTTCGCAAGAAGGAGCTAAAACAATCAGTTAGTCGTTTTTACCGGGGTATCTGGTTTTTTATCGTTACCCGCGATGTACGGGCTCCACGGCTGGGCGCGGATTGGTTTGTCGGTCTGCCAGACCACGTTGAACTGACCGTTGGATTCGATTTCGCCGATCATTACCGGTTTGTGCAGGTGATGATTGGTTTTATCCATGGTCAGCGTGAAGCCGGACGGCGCCGCGAAGGTCTGTCCGGCCATCGCGGCGCGGACTTTATCCACATCCGTCGTACCGGCTTTTTCCACCGCCTGCGCCCACATATGGATGCCGACATAGGTCGCCTCCATCGGGTCGTTGGTCACCGCGTTATCGGCGTTTGGCAGTTTGTGCGCCTTCGCGTAAGCCTTCCATTCAGCCACGAATTTCTTGTTGGTCGGGTTATCAACCGACTGGAAGTAGTTCCACGCCGCAAGGTCACCGACCAGCGGTTTGGTGTCGATACCGCGCAGTTCTTCTTCACCCACGGAGAACGCCACCACCGGCACATCCGTCGCTTTCACGCCCTGATTCGCCAGCTCTTTGTAGAACGGCACGTTGGAATCGCCGTTGATGGTGGAGATCACCGCAGTTTTGCCGCCAGCGGAGAATTTCTTAATGTTGGAGACGATGGTCTGATAATCGCTGTAACCGAACGGCGTATAGACTTCTTCGATGTCGCTGTCTTTCACGCCTTTGGAATGCAGGAAGGCGCGCAGAATTTTGTTGGTGGTACGCGGATAGACATAATCGGTGCCGAGCAGGAAGAAGCGTTTGGCCGCACCGCCGTCTTCACTCATCAGGTATTCCACCGCCGGGATCGCCTGTTGGTTAGGCGCGGCACCGGTGTAGAACACGTTTGGCGACATTTCTTCGCCTTCGTACTGCACCGGATAGAACAGCAGGCCGTTCAGTTCTTCAAACACCGGCAGCACAGATTTACGCGACACCGACGTCCAGCAACCAAACACCACTGCGACTTTATCCTGCGTCAGCAACTGGCGGGCTTTCTCAGCGAACAGCGGCCAGTTGGAGGCCGGATCGACCACCACCGGCTCGAGCTTTTTGCCGAGCACGCCACCTTTGGCGTTGATGTCGTCAATGGTCATCAACGCGATGTCTTTCAGCGGAGTTTCTGAAATGGCCATGGTGCCGGAAAGCGAATGCATAATACCGACTTTGATGGTCTCGGCTGCCTGCGCGCTCCAGGCTAAGCCCATGCTGACTACGGTAGCGGAAAGAGCAAAGGCTTTAATAAAACGTCGACGTTGCATAGATGTACCCTCTGAAGAAAAGTTAAGAGAACGCTGGTATGTAGAAAGTCGAAAAAACATTTAAAAAAGTCATGACGGGTTGCCCTCGTCACTCTCCGCCCTGGCCCGGTGCAACATGTGCAGAGTAATTTTGCGTACCTCGGCCTTACTGACGGCAATATGATCGTGTAACTGGCGCTGTGCCTCCTCGGTTTGTTGTTGGATGATGGCGAGCAAAATGCTCGCGTGTTCTTTATAGGTGGCGTTAACCCGCTCACCTTTGGTGAAATCCAGCCGCCGGATGATGCGGATTTTCTCCGTCAGCTCGCGGTGGATTCGCGCCATTTCGGCATTACCCGCCGCGGCCACCAGCGTCATGTGAAACTCCTCGTCATAACGCGAGACCACCTGACCATCTTGCAGTTGCGGCTGATCGATCCAGAACGCTTTCAGTTCAGCCAGTTGTAAGGGCTGAGCGGCTGGCGGCAACGCACACAGACGTTTCACCGCTTCCAGTTCCAGCACGATACGCAGATCGTACAACTGCTCGAAAAAGTCGAAATCGAACGGGCGAACCTGCCAGCCACTGCGGAAAAACACTTCGACATAGCCTTCATGTTCCAGCCAGAACAGCGCCTGACGTACCGGTGTGCGGCTGACTTCCATGCGGTCAGCGATGTCGTTTTCGCTGAACCGGTCACCGGGCAGCAGGCGGAAGCTGAAAATGTCGTCTTTCAGCTGCTGATAAATGCGTTCCGCCAGCCCTTCCGGGCGGCTTTTACTGCGTGAAGATTTAGGTCCCGTGAGTTGCATGAAATATTCCCTGTTGTTCCCGATAGTTTTAAACGGCTGTGTCCAGCCACAACAACGCATCACCTGGCCCGACCGGACGGCCTTGCTGGCAACTGATTTTCAGGACGGTACCGGCGCACGGCGCGTTCACCGACAGTTCCATTTTCATGGCTTCGACGACGATCAGCGGCTGGCCTTCTTCGACCTGCTGGCCCGGCTGTACCAGGATTTTCCAGACGTTGCCGTTAAGGTCAGCGCTGACTAAATGGCCGTCCTGATCCGCGTCGTCTTCCACTAACTGCACGGCATTGGCTGCTGCTTCCACCGCGGCGCTTTCAGCCTCATGCCAGTGCGCCACTTCGCGGGTAAAAGCGTCGGTTTGCCGGGTGCGGAAATCAGCAATGTCGGCGGCGTTGTCGGCGAGAAATTGCGTATAGTGCGCAAAATCAAATTCCGTCTCTTCGATGCGGATTTGCGCCCGTCCTTCGCGGAAGGCTTCGCGCTGAATGTCCAGCTCGGCTTCGGTGACTTCATAGAACCGCACCTGATCGAAGAAGTGCAGCAGCCACGGCTCGCCGTTTTTGAACTGCTCGTTTTTCAGGAACTTGTTCCAGATCGGCAGCGTGCGCCCGACCAGCTGATAGCCGCCCGGCGAATCCATGCCATAAATGCACATGTACATGCCGCCGATACCGACCGTGCCTTCGGCGGTAAACGTGCGCGCCGGGTTGTATTTGGAGCTCAGCAGGCGATGGCGCGGATCGACCGGCACCGCGCACGGTGCGCCGAGATACACATCCCCCAGCCCGAGGATCAGATAGCTGGCGTCGAAAATGATGTTTTTCACGTCTTCACGGCTCGCCAGCCCGTTGGTGCGCTGGATGAAATCGACGTTATTCGGCAGCCACGGTGCTTCTGCGCGCACGGTTTGCTGATAGCGTTCGACCGCGCCGAGCGTGGCGGAATCTTCAAACGCCATCGGCATGTGCACGATACGGGTCGGGATTTTGAGCTGGCTGACATCGGCCAGGCTGTTTTCCAGCGTCAGTAAATGTTGCAGCAGCGCCGTCTGATGCAGCACACGGCTGTCGTAGCGGATTTGCAGCGAACGCACGCCCGGTGACAGTTCCTCAATGCCCTGCTGACCGGCGGCTTTGATGGCGTTCATCAGCAGATAAATGCGCATGCGTACCGCCAGATCCAGCACGTTGTCGCCGTACTCAATCAGCACGTAGCCGTCGCCCGCCTGACGGTATTCCACCGAAGGGCGTTCTGCCGTGGCCGGTAATGCCGCAAGAATGGTGGCGGATGCGGTGGTGTCCGGCAGCAGGGATGGCACCGGCAGCGCCATCGCGTTGACTGGCATCAGCGAATCGAGCGTGCCTTGTTGCGCCCGTTCCAGCGCCTGCGCCTGTTCAAAACTGATCGGATGGAAACGGATTTTATCGCCCGGTTTCACCTGTCCGACTTTCCACAGTTCGGCTTTGGCGATGGTTACCGGGCAGACGAAACCGCCGAGGCTTGGCCCGTCGCGGGTCAGAATCACCGGGAAATCGCCGGTGAAATTAATCGCGCCGATGGCGTATTCGCAGTCATGCACGTTCGACGGATGCAGACCGGCTTCGCCGCCGTCCTGCCGCGCCCATTGCGGTTTCGGACCGACCAGCCGCACGCCGAGACGGTTGGAGTTGTAGTGCACCTGCCATTCTGCGGCGAAGAACGTATCGATGGCGTCTTTGGTGAAGAAATCCGGCGCACCGTGCGGCCCGTAAAGCACACCGATATTCCAGATGTCGCCGTAAGGCGGCACGATATTTTCGGCTGCCTGCGGTAAACCGACCGGCGCGGGCGTGGTGCAGGCCGCGAGTTCCGGCTGTGAAACAGTCAGCATATCGGCGACGCGTAACGTGCGACCGGCGTGCCCGCCAAACTGCCCGAGTGCAAAGGTCGACCGGCTGCCGAGATACACCGGCACGTCGAAACCGTTACGCACGGCGAGATAGGTGCGGCAACCCTGTGTGGCGCGGCCAAGTGTCAGTGTCTGACCGGCTTTCACATCCACCGGCTGCCAGTAAGAAACAGCTTCGTCATCAAGCGTTGCCGGGCAGCGTGCGCCGGTCAGTGCGATAACGGCGTCGCAATGGAAACGCAGTGTGGGTCCCTGCAACGTGAATTCCAGACCGGCGGCATCCGGATGATTGCCGACAATGCGGTTGGCGAGACGGAAGGCAAAATCGTCCATCGGGCCGGACGGCGGTACGCCGATATCCCAGTAACCGAGACGTCCCGGATAATCCTGCACACTGCTGTAAGTGCCGGGCGCGATCACTTCGATGGCGTTGGGCAAGTAGTCAAAACTGTCGAGCATGCGCGTCCACATTTTGGCGTCGCGAAACACCGGCGTGGCGACCACCTGACGCAGATAATCAATGTTGGTAGCGATACCGTGCAGGCGGGTGGCGGCCAGTGCGACGGACATTTTCGCCAGCGCGTCCTGCCGGTCGGTGCCATGCACAATCAGCTTGGCGATCATCGGGTCGTAAAACGCCGACACTTCACTGCCGGTAGAGACCCAGCCATCGACGCGGACGTCTTCGGGGAAAAACACTTCGGTCAGCACGCCGGGGCTTGGCTGGAAATTCTTCAGCGGATCTTCTGCGTAAATACGCACTTCCATCGATGCGCCCTGCGGGGCTTTTTCCATTGCTGGCCAGTCCGTCGATTCACCGGCGGCGACGTTCAGCATGCATTCGATCAAGTCCAGACCGGTGACCATTTCGGTGACCGGATGCTCAACCTGCAAACGGGTGTTTACTTCGAGAAAATAAAATTCGTCGCGCGCGGCGTCATAGATAAATTCAACCGTACCGGCGCTGCGGTAGTTCACCGATTCGCCGAGCTGCACGGCGGCGCGATGCAATGCTTCGCGGCTGGTCTGCGGCAGATCCGGCGCAGGGGTTTCTTCCACCACTTTCTGATTGCGGCGTTGCAACGAACAGTCACGCTCGCCGAGGGCCACCACGCGACCTTTGCCGTCGCCAAAAATCTGCACTTCAACGTGGCGGGCGCGATCGACAAAGCGTTCCAGAAACACACCGGCATCACGGAAAAACTGCTCGCCGAGACGTTTCACGCTGTCCCATGCGGCACGCAATGCCTCGTCGTTATCACAGCGCGTCAGGCCAATGCCTCCGCCGCCTGCGGTGCTTTTCAGCATGATGGGATAACCAATTTCGGCGGCAGCTTTCACCGCGTCATCAATGCTGTCGAGCAAACCGGTGCCCGGCGTCATCGGCACATTCGCGGCACCGGCTAATTCGCGGGCGCGGTGCTTGAGGCCAAACTCGCGGATTTGTCCGGCGGTCGGGCCGATAAACGCAATGCCCGCTACTTCGCAGGCATCGGCGAACTCTGCGCTTTCGGATAAAAAGCCGTACCCCGGATAAATTGCCTGCGCGCCGGTTTCTTTTGCGGCGGCCAGAATTTTGTCGATCATCAGGTAGCTTTCGCTGGCCTTTTCGCCGCCCAGCGCGATGGCGATATCCGCCTGTGTGACGTGCGGGGCATTGCGGTCAGCGTCGGAATATACCGCGACGCTGGTGACGCCCAGACGTTTCAGCGTGCGGATCGCACGGCAGGCGATTTCGCCACGGTTAGCAATTAAAACGGTGGTAAACATGTGCGTTCCTCAGCTTTTTACCGGTGATGAATTCAGACTCTGGATGTAACTTCTCCAGCCGCCAAACGCGGTGATATCCGTGGCTCCGCCAGTCGCCCATGGCTCGCAGATAAAGCCTTTCACGATGCGGCCATCGGCCAGTTCGAGAGAACCGATCCCCAGCGGTGCCGGGATTTCAGCGACGAATTCCCCAAAGCGCGCCAGCGGGATATCCCACAATTCGACGATAATTGCGCTGCCGCTCTCAGCCCGCACCAGCCCCGGCTTCGGCGGTTTAGTGTTGGCGAGGGCGAAGAGTTTGTAGGTGGCAGCAGTGGTGGTTTGTTCGACGCGTACCGCGTGGCGGCTGGTGAGCTGGAAATTCAGCGGCATGCCGGTCAGATGAGCGCCGACCACGGCAACGCGCACGCTGGCGGCACTGACCGGCGCGGATGTCATGAATTCTTCAGGTTTCATCGTAAGCCCGGTCGCGCCAAGCGGCAGGCTCAGGCTGCGCTGCCACTGACGCCCAAAACTGGCCAGTGCGTCGTCATGCCAGGCCGGAGCGATCAGCGTGATCCCGGCGGGCAGGCCGTCGGCGCGCAGGCTGCAAGGCAGCGCCAGCGCCGACAAATCCGCCAGATTAGTGAAGTTGGTGTAAATACCGAACTGCGAGTTGTAGAGCACCGGTTCCCGAACCAGCTCTTCCTGGGTGCGGATGGTCGGCGACGTCGGCACTACCAGCGCGTCAAACCCTTCCAGTGCCAGATTAATTTTGCGCGCCAGCTCCGCCCGTAAATATTCGGCGCGCCAGGCATCGCAGGCGGTGTAGTTCAGGCCATTGGCGACAATCCCGCGTACGACCGGATCCATCGCTTCCGGGCTTTCTTCAAAAATTTCGCCGACCGCCACGGTGCGTTCCGCCACCCACGCGCCGTAATACAACTGCTCAGCCAGTTCGCGGAACGGCGTGAAATCAATCGTTTCCAGCGTGACGCCATGGTGGCGCAGGCGATCCAGCGCCTCACTGAAAGCGGCCTGTGCCAGATCGTCCCCAAAAAATTCCAGACGGTCAGGCATGGCGATGCGCGGTTGTGCGGAAAAAGCCACCGGCGCGGTATGCGGGTTTTTACGCGAATAGGCATCGGCGGCGTCATATCCGCCTGCGGCATGGGCCACGGTTTGGGCATCGGCGACGGTCAGGGCGAAAATCGAGACGGCATCGTTGAGGCGACAGGCCGGAACCACACCGGTATTCGACAGCCAGCCTTTGGTCGGTTTCAGCCCGACAACATTGTTAAAGCCCGCCGGAACGCGACCGGAACCGGCGGTGTCGGTGCCCAGCGAAAACGCCACCAGACCGCGGGCCAGAACGGAAGCCGAACCCGAGCTTGAGCCGCCACTGACGTAATCAGGATTGAACGTATTGCGCACCGCGCCGTACGGCGAGCGGGTGCCGACCAGTCCGGTGGCGAACTGATCGAGATTAGTTTTACCGATCACCACCGCGCCTTTGGCTTTCAGATTGGCGATGACGGTGGCATCCGCTTCTGCGGTATAAGCAAACGCAGGGCAGGCCGCCGTGGTCGGCCAGCCAGCGATATCCATATTGTCTTTGACGGCGAACGGCACGCCAAACAGCGGCAGGGCGCTCAGGGAGCCTTCAGCCTGATCGCGCAGGGTTTCAAGACGGGTGATTTGTGCTTCAAGCTGTTCTGCCGTGGCGAGATAAATCCAGGCATTGTCTGTGTCACTCAGACTCCCCAACACCAGGGAAAGCGTAGTGCGCAGGCTGTCGGGCGCACTGCGGTAATGCTGCTGCCATTCCCGCAGGGTAAAACCGCGAAAAGGTGATGCGACTGTTTCTGAAGCTGAAGCCATATTGTGAATTCCATCTGGTATACAAGATTGAATTCATCTAAGCAAAGCCTGTGCCAAATCATTATCTATTGATTTTGCTGGGTTTATGTTTCGTTGTATGACCGGTCTGTATATTTGTTGCACCACGGACGGAATGCAACTGAACAAAAATGGGGCGAAAATTTGCGCGATGGCTCGCATCAAAAAGATAAATCTGGCTCAGTAGAGGTATCGGTATATAGTTGTATGAACCGATGATTTATTATTATTTGCAGAAAGGCTGGCAGGGATATGTCTAAAGAAACTATCGACCATTCAACATTAATTTGTCTGACAGAAGCTGGCGCGGTCAGCCAGCTCAGCGTGGTCGCACAACAGGGAGGGTGGATAATAATGATCAGATACGGCGAACATCAGCGGACCCTTATCGCACAACGTAGCGGTAAAGTGCGGGTTTTCAAGCGTTTCGACACGCTGGCGGCTTATTTAAAAGACATGGGCATAAACCAGTTCGAAGTGGATATTACCGACTATGATCCTGTAGGGAGCGGTAAAGGAACTCGCCCCGACCGGTCGGCAGCGCTAAAAAGGGCGCATGAAGCTGCCGCGATGGATGAAGCCACCTATGATCTGTGGTTCAGGAAACGGGTTCAGGAATCACTGGATGATCCGCGCCCCGTCATTCCTCACGAACAAGTGAAGGCTGAGTTTGCAGCCCGGAAAGCCGCGTTACTTAAGGAACAGGAAAAGTAACGAATGACCAAAATGCTGGTATGGAAACCACACGCGCAGGATGATCGCGAGCATATATTCAGTTATGTCGCGGGTGAGAATCCTCATGCTGCTATTGAGCTGGATGATGATTTTGATGCCGCAGCAGAGCGCATTTTACTAAGTCCCGACATGTATGCAGCAGGACGCGTTACCGGAACCAGAGAATGTATTATCCGTAAGCATTTCAGGATGGTATATCGCGTGACTGACACCGAAATTCAAATCATCAGGCTGGTGCATAGCGCTCAGCATTGGCCAGAGGAAACCCCTATTTAATGCAACTTCGTCATCTCTCTGAACGCCTGAAAAAGCTGTTACTGGCGCTGGTTCTGGTGATTATCACGCTTTTGGCTGTGCGTACTTATGACGCCTTACAGGGGCCGCCGCTTGAGCCGTGGCACAAACTGGTGCCGGACGAACTGAGTACGGAGCAACTGGATAAGAGCGACTGGCCGGCGTATCTGCGAGCGGAGCAGCAGGCGTTTGTTGAAGTGAAGCAGCAGGTGACGGACAAACTCGACAGAGAAGATCGTATTCCGCTTAACCGCTATTACGATCGCAGCCCGATTTATCCCGAGCATTTTGCACAGGACTGGAACCGCTCTTATGAGCTGATGCCCGACGGTAAGCCAGCCGGTGCAGTGGTGCTGTTACACGGTCTGACCGATTCCCCTTACAGCCTGCGGCATATTGCGCAGGATTATCGTCGCCGCGGATTTGTGGTTGTCGGTATCCGCCTGCCCGGTCATGGCACCGTGCCCGGCGGCCTGACGCGGGTGGACTGGGAACAGTGGCTGGCGGCAACGCGGCTGGCGGTACGTGAGGCGCGTCGCGCAGCCGGGACAGATGTACCGCTGCAACTGGTAGGTTTCTCCAACGGCGGGGCGCTGGCGATGAAATACACGCTGGATTCCCTTGATGACCCTGCGCTGGCGAAACCTTCGCGTGTGGTGCTGATTTCCCCGATGATTGGCGTGACCAGTTTTGCGCGCTTTGCCGGATATGCGGGCTGGCCGGCTATTTTCCCGGCCTTTGCCAAAACCGCCTGGCTGAACCTGATGCCGGAATTTAATCCGTTTAAATACAATTCTTTTCCGGTGAAAGCCGCCCGTCAGTCCTATCTGCTCACCCATGTTTTGCAGCAGCAGATCAGCAAGGATGCGCAATCCGGCAAGCTGGCGCAGTTGCCACCGCTGCTGGCGTTTCAGTCGGTTGTTGACTCCACCGTCAGTTCCCGTGCCGTGGTGACGGCGTTGTTTAATCAGCTTCCCGCCAATGGCAGCCAGCTGGTTCTGTTTGATATCAACCGCAGTGCCTATGTCGGCCCGCTGCTGCGTCCTTCCTCTGAAACAGCAGCAGAGCGCCTGTTGCCTGCGCCCCCGCGCGCTTATCAGACGACGGTTATCACCAATGCCTCGCCGGACGATGCCGCCGCTGTCGCGAAAACCACTGCGGCGGGGCAAAACAGCACGTCAGTTACGCCACTCGGCCTGAATTATCCGTCGGAATTCTATTCGCTGTCGCATGTTTCGCTGCCTTTTCCGACGGACGATTCGCTGTACGGGCGCAATCCGCAAGGTCCGGCGCAGTTTGGCATCCGGCTGGGAACACTGGCTGCCCGTGGAGAAAATGGCGCGCTGGTGGTGAGCATGGATCAACTGATGCGGGTTTCGTCCAATCCGTTTTATCCGTATATGTTGCAGCGAATTGAAGGTTTCTGATTTCTGCTGATTAAATTCACGGAAATAGCTTGCGATAATATCGTGCACTATATATATTGGCGGCATGAACATGAAAACAGACAGCGACCCAACACAACACCGCATGCTGCATCTGGATCAACAGATGTGTTTCGCGCTTTACTCTGCGAATCTGGCACTGCATAAAGTTTACCGTAAGTTACTCGGGGAACTCGGGCTCACTTATCCGCAATATCTGGTGATGCTGGTGCTGTGGCAACGTGATGAAGTCACGGTGTCTGAAATCGGCGAAAAACTGTTTCTGGATTCGGCGACCTTAACGCCGCTGTTAAAGCGTCTTGAAGCGGCAGGTTTACTGGTGCGTCAGCGCGCCAAAGCAGATGAACGCCAGGTGATTATTTCCCTGACTGATGCGGGTAAGGCACTACGTGAAAAAGCACAGGACATTCCCGAAGCCATTGTGTGTGCGACGGAATGTGATATCGGCGAACTCGTGGCGCTGAAACAGCAGCTCGAAGTATTACGGGCTAAACTTCAGGATAAAGCGTAGCGCTGATTGTCTTAAGAGTGTTAACCAGACGAGTCCGAAGGTGCTTCTGCGGGTCGTCAGGTAAAGTTAATTAAGTAGTGTGCGATTAAATCGTTTGAAACTAATAAGTATTTATCACAGATAAGGAACGAAATATGTCTATTGAAAAAGTTGTGTATCGTGCTCATGCATCCGCTACCGGTGGCCGTGATGGCCGTGCGACTTCCGATGACGGCGTTCTTGACGTCAAACTGGGCGTACCAAAAGAGATGGGCGGCATGGGTGGCGGTACCAACCCTGAGCAACTGTTTGCCGCCGGTTATTCCGCGTGTTTCCTCGGCGCACTGAAAGCCGTGGCCGCGCAGGAAAAAATTAAGATCCCTGCTGACGCTAAAATCGAAGGTGCGGTAGGCATTGGTGCTATCCCGGGCGGCTATGGCATCGAAGTACAGCTGGATATTACCCTGCCGGGCTTTGAACGCAGCGAAGCCGAAGCGCTGGTGGCAAAAGCGCATCAGGTTTGCCCGTACTCCAACGCGACCCGTGGCAATATCGACGTCACGCTGAACGTTAAATAATGTTCTGATACACAACGCCTTCACCAGGGGAATGTTGTGATGTATAAAAGCAAAAAATCTCAGGAGGCTTCGGCCTCCTTTTTGCATTGCCAGCGCGTATCCACAGACCAACAGAAAATATTCGGAAAGAAAATACGACGTCGCTGCGCATGCGGAATAATCCAGAAAGCTGCATAAAACCGCATTCTCAGCATAATCTGTGAACCAGTCCGCCATAAACATGTCACAATGATTCCAAATCTTTCAAAATACGTTAGGAAAGTCACTTTTCATGAATAGAGTGAAGACTCTATCGCAGCAAAATATCTCTTTATTGTTAGCGATTTACATTGGCATTTTTCTGAATGTCTCTGTGTTCCAGCGCCGCTTTGCTGCATTGGTCAATCATTTCACGTCGGCTGAACTGGTTCAGGCCGTCACCGAAGTCTGTGCCATCGTCTTATTTACCTTCTTTGTTCTGCGCTTGCTCTCGCTGGGCGGGCGGCTGTTCTTCCGCATTATCGCCAGTTTGCTGGTGCTGATTTCCGTTGCCGCCAGTTATTACATGGTGATGTTCAACGTGGTGATCGGCTACGGCATCGTGGTGTCGGTGATGACCACCGATATCGATCTGAGCAAAGAGATCGTTGGTTATCACCTGTTTATCTGGATGGCGCTGGTCAGCGCGGTACCGCTGTTCCTCATCTGGAAAAATAATCTGCGTCTGACATTGATCGAACAAATGAAAACGCCGGGGCAGCGTGTGCTGCCTTTAGCGGTGCTGCTGGCGGCGGCATTGCTGGTGTGGTTGCCGCTGCGTTCCCTGGATCACGCGCAGAGTGTGAATGAGAAGAAAACTAACGTCGATTTGCCAAGCTACGGCGGTGTTGTCGCGCACTCCTATCTGCCGTCTAACTGGCTGGCTGCACTGGGTTTGTATGCCTATACGCAGGTGGATGAAAGTCAGGATGCCGGTAATTACTTTGATCCGGCGAAGAACTTCACTTACGTTGCACCTGCTGACATCGACGATACCTACGTGGTGTTTATCATCGGTGAAACCACCCGCTGGGATCATATGGGGATTTTGGGCTACGAGCGGGATACCACACCGCGCCTGTCCAAAGAGAAGAACCTGGTGGCGTTTCGCGGGACATCCTGCGATACGGCCACCAAGTTGTCACTGCGTTGTATGTTCGTGCGTGAAGGCGGCACGGCGGATAATCCGCAGCGTACGCTGAAAGAACAGAATATTTTTGCGGTGATGAAATCACTGGGCTTCACCTCAGAGCTGTTCGCGATGCAAAGCGAGCTGTGGTTCTACAATAATGCTGACACCAATAATTTCTCCTTCCGTGAAATTATCGCCTCGGAAAAACGCAACGATGGCAAGCCGGTCGATGACATGTTGCTGGTCAATGAGTTAGAGCAATCACTGAAAACACATCCGAAAGGCAAGCATCTGGTGATCCTGCATACCAAAGGCTCGCACTATCTGTATTCCCAGCGTTATCCGCGCAGTTACGCCCGCTATACCCCGGAATGTAAGAGCAACACTTGCACCAAAGCGGAACTGATTAATGCCTTCGATAACAGCGTGTTGTACACCGATACCTTTATTGACAGCGTAATTGATCAACTGCGTGATAAGAAAGCGCTGGTGTTTTACGCTTCCGATCACGGCGAATCTATCGATGAGAACTCGCATCTGCACGGTACGCCGCGCGAGATGGCACCACCGGAGCAGTTCCGCGTGCCGATGATGGTGTGGGCTTCTGACAGTTTCCTCGAACAACCGGACCACAAGCTGGCGTTTGAGCAGTTGCAGGCGCAGCAGCGGGTCGGTGCGAAGAAACGTCACGTTGAGTTATTCGATTCGATTTTAGGCTGTCTGGGTTATACGTCGCCGGACGGTGGTATTAATCCGGCGAATAACTGGTGTGCAAAACCGCAGACAGAACAGAAGCTGTAGGTTATTTTGGCGGCGTATCGGATAATTTATGGGCAGTCAGTTCGGATGTTATAAAAAGCCGTTGACGCTCTGAGGGGGTCGCAGTAAGATGCGCCCCATTCGGCGAGTAGCGCAGCTTGGTAGCGCAACTGGTTTGGGACCAGTGGGTCGGAGGTTCGAATCCTCTCTCGCCGACCACATTTGAAAAACCTGCTTTTTAAAGCAGGTTTTTTTTCGTCTGTAGTTTGCCCGACTACGGCTGTTCTTCCTGAGCCATTATTTTCCCTGACGCCTCGCAAAGTGCCTGCCAGTTGTCTGGCGGTTCACCGCTTTTCAACATCTTGCGAAACATCCGGTATGCCTCTGTTTTGCTTTCGTAGGCGCGTAATTCTTTATCATCATTCACCCAGGCGTAAATAATGATCCGGCTTTTCAGGTTGTAGCGGAAAAACAAACGGTACTGCTGGAAGAATTTTGCCCTGAACCAGTGTGAGAATTCCCCGCCTAACGTATCGCCCTGACGGAATTCAACACGCGCCGGATCCTGCGGGATAACGTCAAACATCAGCTTATTGATCGCAGCCAGCCGTTTGGTGGCGTTCTTACTTTTATAGCCCGCCGGATCTTTGCGGCGCAGTAAAACAACCTGATCAGTGAGTGCCTGTATTTGTTGCAGGATCAGAGGATGAGCGAGAAGGGTCCATCCGTTAATCTCCATGGCCTGATTGTGCATAATCCTTTACTCGTCATCGTCAGAAAGCGGGCTCTCAAGATCGATAGCCATCCCGGCGGTCAGTACATTGATTTTTTCATGCAGGGATAATGTTACCGGCTGCATATTTTCCGGGTTATTGAGCATATCTTTTGCCACAAAACCGAGAAAAGCACTGATAACAGGGTCTTCCGCTTCTTCGAGTTGCCTCGAAATAACCACCTGCCCGTCTGGCAAAATCTTGTACTGGATCCGATCATTTTCGGTGAGATTTAATGCCTTACGGATAGTGGCCGGAATGGTGGTCTGGAAGCGGCGGGTGACTTTGGATTCGGCTTCGAATTTTATTCCCCATAGTGCCGAGGCTGACATAATGAGACTCCATAATGATGCTTATTTGAGCAATTTTGTCAGCGTAATGCATTTGCATTGCCAATGCAAATGCATTGCTTTTTACTTCATCATCTTCACATCGCCTTTGCGGTGATTTTTATGATCCTGATAGAAATTCTCATGCGAATCCAGGCTCAGAAGATACAGTTCAATTTTCTCTTCACGCCAGCAATAACCCAGCAAAGCCTGCTGCTTTTCCAGCGGAAATTTATGCACCCTCAGGTAACTGAGATCGCCTTTCTTGAGTTCCCTGAGCCGCGAGAATAGGCGTTGCCTCACACGTAAGAAAGGGGCATTTTCGCCGGATTTTCATCCCTGCGAGGCATCACGTAAAAATGTCCGGCACGCCGTTTTTCCTGCAATCAACCCTGCGCACCGTCCCGCAAAGATTCACCCAACAACGGGGCTAAAAAACCTAAATCCTCCTGCTCCTCAAGCCGGTTGAGCTGACGAAAAAGGTCGCTGGCGTTGCTCATCGTGGTGCAACAATCAGTGAATTTTCGCAGTCTGTCGGCGTCACTGAACGGCTCGCTGTTGCTGCCTTTCGCCAGTTTGCGGGCTGCCTGTAACGTGCGGCCATCGCGCAGGGTAAGCGTTACTTCATGTGTCAGGCGATCGCCCGGCGGTGTTTCTGCTTCCTGTTCCGGCGTATAGCAGCGCAGGGATATGCGCGCCAGACGAGCCGGTTCAGTGAGTTCTGCGACCCGCGCTGGCGTGAAATCAGCGACGCTCAGCGAGCCGTTGCGCAGCCAGGTATCGACGCAGTATTGCATCGAAAAGCGCGCCTGCATTTCATTGACCGGCAGCGGATACGCCAGATTGCGCAGATTGGCGATGCCAACCAGCGTATCAACGGTCAGCACGTCATCATCACTGAAATCATGCTGCGCACGCAGGTCGTCCAGGGCGTCGATAATCATGTGCGTCGAGCCGCAGCACGGGTGACGTTTGGGCATCACGCCGGTGGTTTCTATGACGTGAAGATGGGTGCCCAAAATAGCCGGAATATTCCAGCCCGGCGGCGTCAGGCCGCCAAACATTTCCAGAAAGCCCTGCGGCGCGTCCAGAATATCAATGCGTCCCTGCATGTGTTGCCGGGCAAAATTCGCCGCGTCAACCGCATTACGGGCAGCCCATCCTGCATGCAGCGGTTTGATCGGCGTGCCGAACTGACCTTTGGTGCCGGAGGCAAAACTGACGGCATTGCTTAACGCTTTGGCGATACCTGCCTGATCTAATCCCATCAGCCAGGCGACACCTGCCGCGCTGCCGATGCAGCCGACGGTCGAGGTGCCGTGCCAGCCGGCGGTGTAATGTGATGGTGCGACGCCGGAACCGACAAACGCCTGCGCCTGCAAACCGATCAGATAGGCTTTCACCAGTTGTTCGCCACTGGCATGGATATCATCAGCGACTGCCAGTAATGCAGGTACCAGCACCGCAGACGCATGGCTCATGCCCGGCGCAAAATTATCGTCATAATCGATGGCGTGCGCGGCCGTGCCGTTGACCATCGCGGCGATGGCCGCAGGTGCGCGTCCGCCACCGGCTAAACGGCAACGGGCTTGCGGGGTAAAATAGCTTTCGCTGGCGGCACGCACGGCACGACTGGAGAAATCATCCTGTCCGGCGTACAGGCAGGCCAGCGTATCGGTGATCGCTTCCCGGGCTTTGCGGCGCGCGGTGGTGCTGAAATCAGGCTGGCTGCAACACCAGCGGGCAATGGCTTCAATCACATTCATGATGTTTCCTTCAACGGCTTCAGTGGCGGCTGGCAGCAAGAAATTGTTGGGTATAAGGCTCGCGGGCCGCGCCGCTGCGGATTTCGGCGGCGGTCAGTTCTTCCAGCAGTTTTCCCTGATGCATGATGGCGACGCGGTCGCACAGGTGCGCGACCACCGCCAGATCGTGCGTCACCATCAGATAGGTCAGATTGCGTTCGCGGCGCAGTTTTTTCAGCAGATTGAGGATTTCCGCCTGCACTGACACATCCAGTGCGGATGTAGGTTCATCAAGCAGCAGCACCTGCGGTTCAATGATCAGCGCCCGTGCCAGTGCCACACGCTGGCGCTGACCGCCCGAAAGCTGATGCGGATAGCGGTAACGAAAGGCATCGCTCAGGCCAAGCGCATTCAGCACGTCGCTGATGCGTGCCTCCCGCCGGTCCATGCCGTGGATCACCAGCGGTTCCAGCAGCGTGTGGTAGACCATTTTGCGCGGATGCAGCGAGGCATACGGATCCTGAAACACCATTTGTACCTGCCGGTAATAGTCTTTATTGCGCACCGGATGTTGTTCGCGGTTCTGATACAAAATCGCGCCGCTGTAACGGGTGTTCTGGCCGGTCAGCGTGCGCAGAATGGTCGATTTTCCGCAGCCTGACTCGCCAATCAGCCCGTAACTTTCGCCTCTGGCGATGTGCATTGTGACGCTATCGACCACGGTTTTGCTGTGAGTGCCTTTGCCGAAAGCGATGCTCAGATCGACGGTTTCGAGCATCCGGTCAGCGGTCAGCGGCGGCGTGGGATTCATGAAAGTGGTCATCAGCAGGCTTCTCCGTAACGGTATACCGGGCCGGTCAGCCACGCCGGGTCGCGTGCCGGAATAGCGAGCATGTCCACCGGATGCTGTAAATCCGGCTGACTGGCGAGCAGGGCGCGGGTGTAAGGATGTCTGGCGTTATGCAGCTGATCTGCCGAAATTTCTTCGAGAATACGTCCGGCGTACATCACCAGTGCGCGGTCGCAGAAACTCGACACCAGCCCGAGATCGTGGGTAATAAACAGCAGGCCGGTTTTACGCCGTGCCAGCAACGCGTCCAGTACGCTCAGCACCTGCTGACGCACCGTGACGTCCAGCGCCGACGTGGGTTCGTCGGCGATAATCAAATCGGGTTCAGGGATCAGCATCATGGCGATCATGATGCGCTGCCCCATGCCGCCGGAAATCTCGTGCGGATACAGGTCAAACACCCGTTCCGGATCGCGGATATTCACCGCTTCCAGCATCGCCAGTGCTTTCACGCGGGCTTCTTTTTCACTGACATGAAAGTGAATGCGGTATGCCTCATTAATCTGATGACCGACGCGCATCAGCGGATTCAGCGAGAATTTCGGGTCCTGCATAATCATGGAAATCCGTTTGCCGCGGATTTTGCGCATCTGGCGCTCGCCGGTACTGAGCAGGTCGATATCGCCAAACTGCATGCGGTCGGCGCTGACGCTGGCACCCTGCGGCGTCAGTTTCAGCAGTGAACGGCCGGTGAGCGATTTACCGGAACCGGATTCGCCGACAATCGCCACTTTTTCACGGCCAACTGAGAAGGAGATACCGCGCACTGCGTGGTTTTCCTGCCGGTGGCCTTTGAACGTAATGTTCAGGTTTTGCACATCAAGCAATGTTTCAGTCATGGCGCAGATCCAGTACGTCGCGCAGGCCGTCACCGAACAGGTTGAACGCCAGGCTGGTGAAAAGAATCGACAGGCCGGGAATGGCGGCAATCGTCCAGTGAGTCATCATGAACTGGCGGCCGGAAGAGAGCATCGCGCCCCATTCCGGACTGGGTGCCTGTGCCCCGAGGCCGAGAAATCCGAGGCCGGAGGCGGTCAGGATAATCCCCGCCATATTCAGCGTCAGGCGCACCACCACCGAAGGCAGACACATCGGAATGATGTGGCGCAGGATGATGCGCATCTGCGACGCACCCTGCAAACGCACGGCGGCGACGTAATCCATTTTGCGGATAGACAAAGCTTCGGCGCGAGCCAGACGGGCAATCGGCGGCCAGGCGGAAAGTGAAATCGCGATAATCGCATTCTCGATACCCGGGCCGAGTGCGGCGACAAAACCCAGCGCCAGAATCAGACTCGGGAACGCCAGAAAGATATCGACGATGCGCATCAGAATGGTGTCCGTCCAGCCGCCAACGGTGCCCGCCAGCGTGCCGACCAGTAATCCGAGGGGACCGACAATCAGCGCCGTCAGGCCGGTGATGTAGAGCGTGATACGCGCGCCATAAATCAGGCGGCTGTAAATATCGCGCCCGAGTTCGTCGGTCCCCAGCCAGTATTCGCGGCTCACCGGCGCCAGACGCAGTTGCAGGTTTTGCGCGTAAATATCGTGTGTCGCCAGCCACGGCGCGAAAATCGCCACTGTGACGATAAACAGGATGACGATCAGCCCGAACAGCGCCGAGGTATTCCGGCGAAAGCGCCGCCACTGATTCAGGCTTTGCTGCACGCGCGCCTGCCACGGTGTGGCCGGAACCGGCGCGTCGAGCCATGCCCGCAGGGAAAACGCCGGGCGGGCAGTGAGATGAGGTTTAGCGGAGTCGGTCATGATTGCTCCTGACGGGTTCGCGGATCAAAGATGCGGTAAAGCAGGTCGCAGATAAGGTTCAGCGCCACAAAAATCACGCCGATCAGTAACGAGCAACCCACCACGGCGTTCATGTCGCCCGCCAGCATGGCGTTGGTGAGATAGCGGCCAAAACCCGGCCAGGCGAATACCGTTTCGGTCAGCACCGCGCCTTCGAGTAAAAAGGCGTAAGACAGCGCGACGACCGTCACCACCTGCACCGCCACATTACGAAAGGCGTGGATCCACACACTGCGTGCCCATGACAACCCTTTCACCCGGGCGGTGATCACATATTCCTGTCCGAGTTGTTCAATCATAAAGCTGCGGGTCATGCGGCTGATGTACGACAGCCCGCTGAGGCCAAGAATCGATGCCGGTAAAATCAGGTGGCTGAAAACGTTGCGAAACGCCTCCCAGTTTCCGGTCAGTGCGGTGTCGATGAGATAAAATCCGGTGACTTTCTGCACGTCGAATTCATACATAAAGTCGATACGCCCCGGCCCGCCGATCCAGCCGAGTCCGGCGTAAAACAATACCAGCCCCATCAGACCCAGCCAGAAATTCGGCGCGGAATGGCCGAGCAGGCCGATAAAGCGGATGCAGTGATCAAACCAGGTATTGCGGTACATTGCCGATAACACGCCTGCCGGAATGCCCAGACAGGTGGCGATCAGTGCCGCCAGCGTCGCCAGTTCCAGCGTGGCCGGAAACACGCGGGCAATGTCGGTGGTGACCGGATTGCCGGTGGTCAGTGCGTTACCGAAATCCAGCATCGCGACGTTTTTCAGGTAGATCAGAAACTGTTCCCACAGCGGTTTGTCCAGCCCGAGCAGGTGATACATCTTCTGATAGGCTTCCTGACTGGCGTTATCGCCGAGCACTGATACCACCGGGTCAATCGGCAGCAAGCGCCCGATAAAAAAGGTCAGCGCCGCCAGCCCCAGTAACGTGCAGAACACGGAAACCAGCAATTTACTCAGCCGGGCGGCGCTTTCGCGCAGCCGCAGCCAGAGAGGTTCAGCAGGCGCTATGCCTGCTGTGGTCGGATCGAGGTGCGACATCGGGCGCTCCTTGGTTTTTTATGGAAGGCTTATTTGGATGCCAGTGCGTAATAAACGCGGAAGCCGTTCCACGTCCAGTCTTTGACCTGTCTGGTCAGCCCGGCGGTGTTGTACATCTGGAACATGATCGCCATCGGGCCTTGCTGCATCTGCTCTTCCTGCAAGGTGTGATAGAGGGCAATACGTTTTTGCTCATCGGGTTCGAGCAGCGCTTCGGTGACTTTTTTATTCATCGCCGGATCGAAATACGAAGCACGCCAGCTCGGATACTGGGTTTTCTTGGCTTCTTTGCTGTTGTCCGGGTTGTAGACCAGACGCGAGGCGTTACCGTGCGCATCCGGCACCGAGGTCTGCCATGCCATCATGGCGCTCTGGAATTCACGCCCGCGCACGCGGCTGAATAACTGGGCATTGGCCATGCTTTCGATGGAGAGTTTTACGCCGATTTTCGAGGCATTTTCCTGCGTGCTCTGGGCGATAGGCGCCGAGTGCGGCAGGGTGCCGATGATCAGTTTGGCGGAGAAACCGTCGGGATAACCGGCTTCGGTCAGCAACTGTTTGGCTTTCGCCAGATCCAGTTTGAACGGCTGTCCGGCATCTTTATCCAGCGCACCAAAGGCGCCGAGCTGGGCGAAACTGGCGCGCGGCACACCGAGATACGGCATCACGGTGGAAGCCAGCCCCTGATAATCAATCAGATAACGCATCGCGAGGCGCACTTTCGGGTTTTTGAAAATCGGGTCTTCGCTGTTAAAGGTCCAGAAGAACAATTGCGGCTTGAGGACTTTCTCCACCTTCACCTGACCGCCTTTGTCCAGATCACGTAAATCGTCCGGCGCCAGGTCACGGGCGATATCCACATCACCCTGTGTCAGCAACAGGCGCTGCGTGCCGGTTTCCGCAACGTGGCGGATCAGGATGCGTTGCAGTTTCGGTTTCTCGCCCCAGTAATCTTTATTCGCCTGTAACACCACGCCTTCACCGGCATTCCAGCGCATCAGCTGATAGGCACCGACGCAGGCGGTGTGCGTGGTCAGGTATTTGTTGCCCATGTCGTCGCCAACGGCATTTTTCTCCACCAGCGCCTGATCCAGCGTGGTCGACACGTTATTGGCGGCGATAGCCTGTAAGACCAGATTGGTCGGGTACGGCTGGTCGAATTTCATCACCAGCGTGTTGTCGTCGGGCGCGGTAATGCGTTCTTTGACGTTATCTTTGGTAAAGCCATATTCAGTCAGGGTGGCGGAATTGCCGAAACCGAGCAGCACCACGCGCTGCAACGACCAGGCGACATCTTTCGCCGTGGCTTTATTGCCGGACGGGAACGTCATGCCGGTATTGAGATGGAAGGTGATTTGTTTGCGATCCGGCGCGATATCCCAGCTTTTTGCCAGGCGCGGAATAACGCGGGATTCGTCTTTCGGATCGAAATCCACCAGCGTGTCGCAGGTGTTTTTGATGATTTCATTAGTGACCACTTCGCCAATCTGCGCCGGGTCAAAGGTGCTGATTGCGTCAATATTCCATGCCATCACCAGCGAATCCGCAGGCGTCGCGGCCTGTGCAGCCGTACTTCCCCATGTGAGACCAATCATTGTGGCGAGGATTTTTGTTCTGGTGTTGAGCATAAATCGGGTTCCTTTGATTAAAAAAAACGAGCGTAAAATAGTGAATCTCTGTCAGCCCCTTTCGCAGAAAGAGAAGGCGTATTCGGTCAACTCCCTCCCCTGCGAA